>JBFMDD010000271.1:0-3130 GCA_040754115.1 bacterium | reverse complement strand
TTACATTTTATTGTCACTCACTTTTTGGAATTTTTTAAGCCCCTCTCCTCTAAATCCCTTGTAAATACAAGGAATTCTACTTCCGCTACCACCAACTTTACCAATTTGCTGTTGAACTTGAGTTACTATCTACCGATGGGATATCAATGTAAGAATGGCAACTATCATTGGATTTGTGGGAGGAGGAGGTATTGGGACCTTACTTATTCAGTATCAGGGACTGGCTAAATGGAATGAAGTGGGATTAATCATCATTATGATTGCTATTGTTGTATGGATAATGGATTATATTAGTGCAAAAATTCGTGAGGCTATATATTAAAGATGTTAGAGAATTAATCGTGGATAATTTTTTACCTTGATTTCCAAAGAGTATTAGTGTATATTATAGAAGCATGAATGATACGAGGAGGAAGGACATGTCACCAACAACTAAAGAAGCAGTTAAATCACAATTCTCTAAACAGGCAGAGTTTTACTCAAGAAGCACCTCTCATTCTGAAGGGGAATCTTTAGAATTAATGGTAAAGTGGGCTGAGCCAAAAACTACAGATATTGTTCTTGACATAGCTACAGGAACAGGTTTTACTGCTTTTGCCTTTAGTCCTCATGTCACAAAAGTAGTAGCTACTGATATGACTCAAGCGATGCTTGAGCAAGCAGAGAAACTTTTAAAAGAAAGGAATCTTTCAAATATTGAATTTAAACTTGCAGAAGCAGAATCTCTTCCTTTTGGTGATAACGAATTTGATGTCATCACCTGTCGAATTGCACCTCATCACTTCTCTTCGATTGAAAAATTCTTATCCGAAGCCAAAAGAGTAGTAAAATCTACTGGTCGAATATTAATCGCTGATACTACCTGTCCTGAAAACCTTCAAGTAGCAAAATGGCAAAATGGAGTTGAGAAACTTAGAGATCTTTCTCATGTTTATAATTACTCACTTTCGCGTTGGAAAGAGTTTATTGAAAAAAGTGGATTAAAGGTGGAAAAATCTACTATAATTTCATCTCCAACAATGTCATTTTCAAATTGGGTAGAAAGATCAGGAAGTAATAAAAATGTCATTTTGGAACTTCGCAAGAGATTTTTAGAAGCTCCTTCTAATGTAAAGGAAATCTTTGGAATTAAAGAGGAAAATGGAGAAATCTTTTTCTACTGGGAAATAATAGTATTAAAAGCAATTAAGTAATTAAAGGTGAATGCGCTCTTGACTGATAGGAATTTGATAATATGTAAAGATGGTGTCCCGTCTATAGGACAATAAGATTCTTACCTGCATCGATATTGAAACAAGTGAGATGAATCTGATTAATGCTGTCCAAAGTGTTTCTGGAACCAAAACACTCGTAGTAGAAGAATCACCATTAGCCCATTGGATAAGGAGAACCTTGTATTATATCCATTTGTAAGTATTTTGGGTATTATATCCATTTGTGCCCATAGTGAGGATATTTTACTCCAAATTTTATCCTTTGTCAACAAAAAATTCGGCTCCTTTGAAAAAAATCCAAAAATTAGTATCAAAAACCTGCTTGACCAAGACAAATTCACAAAAAATCACCATTAACAATGATGAGTTAAGACACAATTACTCTCTCGGGGAAGTCGGGTCGGGGGACACAATACTAAATTTTGAGGGGAAAAATAAAGTATTATATCCCCCTAATTGACCTTTGCGCTTTGTGTGCTGGATGGTTCAATCGATAATTCCAAAAATCTACAACCCTAAATCCCATCTCAAACCACAACGACCGTATGCCGCAAAGCGTAAAATTCTATCATCCTAAATCTCCCCTGCCTGCTTTAATATCTCCAGATATAACTCATTACTCACCCTGAAGTCTTTGGCAATCAATTCATCAACATATGGCTTCACTTCTGAAATAAGTCCACCAGACTTAGCCGCCACCAATATACCAAGTGTCCCAGTCTTGTTGATTCCTATTCTATCCGCCATTATTCTCGCAGGTTTCTCATCTAACAAGACTAAATCTCCATTTAATTCTGATGCCAACACCAGAGTTTCACTTTCACCAGCACTTAGAGTTGCCCGAAGAATATTTATCGAAAGTCGATTTTGCACCTTTTCTCGCTTTATCCATTCAGCCTTTTCTACTTCTTGTGCTCCCGACCGTTCTTTTCCTTTTAGCGCAATTTCTTCATAAACTGCTTCAGGAATATAGAGCGTACCATACATCGACTTTAATAGATGGAGCTTATTAATCTTAGCCAGCGAGATAAGCGGGGTGGCATTTGAGACGACAATCATTTTTGCATCATCTCCTTTGCCACAGCAATATCTTCAGCTAACTCATCAGGTGTCTGTCTGAAGAACGGTATATTATTCTTTGCCAGCACCTCGATAAACTCCATCCTGCTTATTCCCACCAATTCAGATGCCTTGCCTGAAGATATTTTGCCTTCCTGAAACAATTTTAAAGCAGCCAGCTCCTTTAATTTTTGAGAAAGCTGCTGCTTTGTAGTACCCAGAACAGCAAGAACCTCATCTGGCATCTCTACTTGAGCTACACTCATACCCATTAAAGTTACCTCCTTGATAGGAATTTGATAATATGTAAAGATGGGCATCCTTGTAATAGATTGACAGGTATGTTATACTGATATAACAAAATCTAAAAATAAAAGGAGGTCCATCATGAAATATCTTGCTTTAGACGCTCATAGTAACTTTTGTGCATTTGGTGTCCTTTCTGAGGACAATAAGATTCTTACCTGCATCGATATTGAAACAAGTGAGATGAATCTGATTAATGCTATCCAAAGTGTTTCTGGAACCAAAACACTCGTAGTAGAAGAATCACCATTAGCCCATTGGATAAGGAGAACCTTAAAACCTTATGTGAACAAACTTATTGTCGCAGAACCAAAACAAAATGCCTGGATATCCAAAGCCGAAGATAAAAATGACCCTAATGATACTATTCGTCTTGCCAAACTTCTAAGAGGTGGTTTCATTAAAGAAGTATATCACACTGACAATGATGACCAACAGGATTTCAAAGAGTTAATTTTACACTATCATGACACCAGTAAACAGATAACCAGATTTAAGAATAAAATAAAAGCCAGATTTAGACAAAAGGGTATTCACGCTAAAGGTTCAAC
>JBFMDD010000270.1:0-9448 GCA_040754115.1 bacterium | reverse complement strand
CAAAACTGTAAATTTTATCTTAAATATATTCTTTCTCAGTCCTCCTGGGGAAAATAGACTTCAGAAGGGCAAAGGGAAAGTATTGCCAAAAATAAAACTTGACTTTCTTAAGGCACTCTTACACTTTGATGTATTGCCTGAACGGTTACTCAATTTTTTCTTTGCTCAAAACCTTCTCAAATTCTATCATAATCTTAGCTGTTTACTCATCATGACTTCCTGAACCCACTCCTAAATAATAATCTGGTTCTGGAATGTCTAAATCCTCAAAGAATTGTTTTGACATCTCATAATCATAATGTTGGCATGTATGAATTACTAAAGGTTCTATTTGAGGATATTTTTTCATCTCTGCCAGTAAAGGAGAGATTTTAACAAAATTTGGTCTTGCACCAACTATATTAGTAATTCTCATTTAGATTATCTCCCAAATGTATATTTTAGTCTTCTTGAATAGTCTTTATTAGCCACTGTAAATGTCTTCTACATACCAATTTATTATATAAATGTTCACGCCAGGGCCTTCTTTTTAACATCACTAATCCAAAGTAGTGGCAAATAACATGTTGAATCATAAATAACTTGAATATAGGCTGACTAATTATATCTAATTCGACACCATATCCGCCTAAGAATGATTTTTGTAGTCTGAGGATAGTTTTAGGGCGAAAGATTGGTTTATATAAAAATAACTGTAATTGGTGATAGAAACGGGTTAAATCATGATAAGTTGAACCATACATAGACATATTAAAATCAGAACATATTATCCTGTCCCCATCAATTATAATATTCACTGGAGCAAAATCACCATGTATCCCGGATATTATTAAATCAGAGTCTTTAATACATCTTTTCTGTTTTTCAAAATATTTTATTACCTCTTCCCGTAATATTTTGCTAAATTTAACATTAGGGTTATCAGCCATTTTTTTCATCCTTATATCAACATATTCAATTATACTATCTAAGTTAAGTTTTCCATTTTTTTCTTTTTGAGTAATTTTTTGAAATATCCTTAACCATTTTCCACATCCATTTAGATACGAAGATAGGGTTTTTAATGTATTTAAAGTAGGATAAAACATAGCCTCCTTTTCCAATATTTTTGCCAGATTCTCTCCTTGTATCTCTTCACTCACCACTGCAAGATATTGGGGAAATACAGCAATTGGTTTGATTGTTGAATATCCTGGATATTTTTTAAATTCTTGATAAAGAGATTTGGCCATTTCAAAATCTATTTTTATTTTATTCTCCATCACCTCTATAGGTTTTTTTGAATCCATATCTAATTCTAACATCTGAATTGTTTCCTGCTCTAATTTAAATATCTTAATGTAGATGTTTTGACAACCATTTTTAAATATTAGTTTCACCTTCAAGATATTAGAATAAGGCATTTCAAAAAATCTAATTGGCTCAAGTCTAATCAACTCATCATTTTCCCAGTAAGACTTAGAAGTAATCAATAATTGATTCATAATTTCTTTAAACTGCAAATCCATTTTTTTATCTTTAACCATTTTTCTAATTTTTATCCTTGGAGATAAACCTTTCACAAAAATATTTTATCTTTCGTAAGTAATCTAAAAAGCCCTCTATAAAACAATATAGACTATTTTTTAAACCTGGTTTTGCAATTCGTATTAAAAGGAGATTTGGAGTGTAATTTGTCCATGGATATTTATACTCTGATTTTCCTGTTTTAAGGAAGTCATACTCATGTAAACCCTCCTTAATAGCCTCCTCTATTCCAAAACTATGGAGTAGTAATCCAGGACGCAGGTGTTTATTTTTATGAGGGATAATACCTGATTGATAAAAATATATCTTATTATTATATTTAAAATTATATAAACTTCCTATTGGGGTATTATCTATTTCCAAAAAGCATAGTTTCAACCAGCCATTTCGTAGACATATAGGGATGATTTGTTGATGAAATGCCCTTCTTTGTGGACTGGCAAAACCACCTGGTTTACCTTTTCCCTCCCATCTTTGTTGATGGAGCTCGATAAGTGTCTTGATAGCCTGGTTAAGTTCATCTTCTCGCTTCACTTCCACATATCTACTGTTAAGTTTTTCTAATTCTCTCCTCCCACGATTGATTTTGTATCGAAGGCTACTTGGAGCAGAAGATAAAAAATCTTCCCAAGTCGATGGTAATTTAGCTATACTACAAGGTTCTGTCTTTTGAATAGTAAATCTTAATCCATTCTCTTTTGAATAGCTCCTTAATATATTAAAATTAATGGACTCTTCCTTAATATCTGGCAAAACGATTTCATCCCATTCGTTAACTAATTGATGAGTAAGATAATCTAATATATGTGTCAAAATTTCCTGCTCTCGACCTTTGAGTATAATAAAATCAAGGTATTCAGAGCATATCTGATGTCCCTCATCCTCTCCAGAGGCTAAAAACTCAATAGAATTGAAATAAAATGATTTAAAATATCCTCGTTTCCTATATATTTTTAGTAATGGCGCCAATCCTACCAAAACTCCATCTTCATAAACAGTAATAATACATAATTCTCTATTATTCCCATATATCTTCCACCAAGTATATAACCATTCCCAGGTAAGTGTAATATTATTACTATTACTTTCTCTTAGTAGTCTATTCCACTCATCTTTTAAACTTAGAAATTTATCTATATCTTTTACTCTTGTGGTTATAATCATAGCTATAAATCTTGTTCACTTTTTCTTAATTCTTTGATAAATTTGATATAAGTAGTTACTCTTTTTTATCCATTGTTTGAATTTAAACTCAAAATTATAAATTAATTTTGAGTAACAATTCCTATTTGATATATATATGGTACAATGTTGTCTTGTCTTATCTGTCCATTTTAATTTAAAAGAATCTGCCCGACCTAATAAATCTATCTCTTTAAATCCCTTTTTAAAGAAATACTCGCTACTTATTCTCTTTAATACTAACCCTGGGGAAAAGGCGTGATATTCCTCATCATATGACCATTTTAAGCTATAAACAATCTTATTATAAATAAGGTGATATTCAAAAGCTATCGGTATATCATTTAACCATAAAATCCAAATACTTATACCGTCTCGTTGAGCAAAATATTTTGATAATAGGGTAAAAAACCTTTTGGATTCCTCAGATGATGAAATAGCAGTACCTTCTTTTCCTTTCCAGCTTTTTAGATCAATTTCAAAGATAATGGGAAGGGCCTCTCCAATCTCCTCTAATGTGTGATATTCACGATATTCAAAGTTTCCTGTTTGATTTAATTTATTAATTTTATTATTTAAACTCTTATGAAAGTTTTTTGATCGCCCACGAAAATATTCTTCCCAATCTTTATTTATCTCAATATACGGAGAGGTCTGACTATCTATTAGAAAATACCCTAATCCATTTTTTTTTGAAATATCCTCTATAAATTTAGTGCATCTTGATTCTTTTAATATTTGAATAAATTCAATTATATCCCACTCCCGTTCTGTATTAATAAGATATTTTAGCATGGCAGTTATTACCTCTTCATATTGCTCTGTTATAATTATCCCTCTTCGCATAGAAAGCTTACCTAATATTCGAATCTTTTTAATTGGAAATCCAGAGAAAGTAGTCTTATATTTTACCAGAGGCAATATTCCTTTTATCTTGTCATTTTCTTTAACCAGGAGAATAAAAACATTAAAATTCTTGGGTAATGGATTTCCCCATCCTAAACATTCCCACTCCGCCTTTAGAAACTCAAAGGATAAAAAAATTATATTAGCCTCACTTTGGCCTAAAACCATATTCCATTCATCTTCTAATTTCAAAAAGTCTTCAAATCTTGTTATTTTTTCAATGGTAAGCATAAGGATTTCCTAATATTATATTTTACTTTTCTTTGTCCTTGTTATGGGCTGCCAGGCACAAGTTTGCTGTCCAACAATTCCTCTAAAAAACCCAACCAAAGATGCAACATTGACTATACAAAAATAAAGTGGTATAGAGAAAATCTTAATCTTCACCTTTGATATTAGTCCACAAAATGCACATATATAAAATACTAATTGTAATAATAAGCAAATTTGATAAAATAGCAAATTAAGTAGAAATAAATTACTAACAAATACTCCTATTAAAAAGAAAGGGACAAACCAACGAAGTAACTTATGTGAAATATATTCAAATAATAGTGCAGGTTGTGAGATGGTTGGGATTCCAGCACCAAGTTTTAGACACTGAAATGCAGCCGCTACCACTCGTACTTTTTTGCTAAATTCTTCTTTTGAAGTAGGTGCAGAGTCTTCAAATGCCTTAGCTTTATCTTCGTAGATAGTTCTATATCCCGCTTTTGCAATCTCCATTGAGATAACGAAATCATCAGTAGCACCCTCAGGGGGAGGAGGGAAATACAATCTTTTTCGAATTGCATATAAAGCTCCGTCTGCACCTATAAGTGAGTGGATTTCACTTTCTTTTTTTTGAAGGAATCGTTCATATTTATAATATAAGCTTTCACCTTTTTCAAAACTCACCCCACCTAATAATCTAACATCACCACTTACGCAACCAATCTCATCTTCGTAAAAATTACGAACCAACATTCTGACTGCATCCTTCTGACAAAAAACATTAGCATCTGATAAAATTACTATTTCTCCTCTTACTGTAGGAATGATTTTATTTAATGCTACTAATTTTCCCCCTCGCTCTAATCTCTTTAAAATAATTCCCTTCTCCTCATATTCTTTTACTATCTCATCAGTTTTATCTGTTGAACCATCAGATGCAATTATTATTTCTAACTTTTCTTTAGGATAATCTAATTGAAGGAGATTTTCTATCCTTTCACGAATAACCTTCTCTTCATTATATACAGATATTAAGAAAGTAACCATGGGAGTAATTTCTTTCTTTATTATTTGTTTTCTTGTAAGACAACTAATCAAACATAAACAAATTGGGTAACCAAAATAAACATAAATAGTCATTAATATACATACCCAAAATAAAACCTCTGTCCATATCACCATATCTTCACCTCATCTGTTAATTGAGTAGAGCTAAAAATCTCTTTTTGGTTAATCTTCATAATTGAGCATTGAATTATTGTTAATGCAATGATATTTCCTTTATTATCCATACGTAAGAAGCTAAATTTGGCGTCTGTTTCAATACCTTCACAAATATACCTTTTGCCCACATCCTTAGATAATAAATGGTAATCTACCCAGTTAGGAGTGATTAATTTAAAAGCTGTTATATCTTGAGATGTTTTTAATAATTCTATCTTAGGAATATTTGGATAAATTATTACTCCCAGGCAAAGAGGTAATATTGAAGTAGTAGAGTATTTTGCCACTGGAGCTTTAATTTTAACCCCATAACTTTCAGCTATCCATCCTTCTTCAATCTCAAGATTGACTAAATCAGGATTAATTGGGATAAGAAAAATATCGTTAGTATATATTGTCTTTTTATCAGCCTGTATCTTAGTTGGTACAAAATGGAAATATTGTTCAATTAAGTGTTTGCCTTTTCCAGCTAAATAGTCGAAAATAACCCAATATCTTTTAGCCTCAATAAGTTTATTAAAAAAGATTACTCTTTTATGAATTAGCGGATTTTTCTCTTTTGCATATCCATCATGTTCTCCTTCGACATAATCTGCGAATTTAGAAGTAAACCATTTTGTGCATTTTGAAGTATATGTCTGTGCCCAACCAAGTTTACCTATCAATGTAGCTTGCGACTTTCCATCAATAACAATAGTATTGTGAGCAGGTGTTGAGCGAAAATAATTCTGGAAATACTCATCATGATAAGAAAACATCCCAGCATCAATAATTACAGGTCTGCCATTAAGTACAAGTTCAAAAGATAGTGCATCTGCATGTCCATGAGCTACCGAAGGAGTAGAGTTTTTATAGAGTCCTGCTGATTGAGGTCCACAATCAAGGCATAAATAATCCGCTTTTTTCCCCCAGTCACTACGCATAATAAAATAGCCACTTGAATAAAATGGCATTGAAGTTTGCTTGGGCAATTCTGGGGCAATCTGATTATATTTTTTTAGTCCTTCTATGCCAAGTAACCATAATGTTTCGTTACCAATTTTGCCACTTATTCTCTTAAAATCAGCCCGATTGAATAGAACTGCTCCAATCGCCAGAAAAGTTCTAAAATCCCATTTCTTACTTATGCTACCAAATTTAATAGCTCTGGCGTCATCCGCATCCCCAATCATTGGCAGATTACCATCAGGTTTTACAAAATACATAGAAAACTCTATCGCCTTCTCAATAACCTTTAAAACCTGTGGGTTAATCTCAATACCATTTCTTATCTGTAAAATAATACCTAATAGATAAAACCCTAAGGTATAATGATGATAGGATATAGCTTGTTCTACTCCACCACCATCGTTAAAAAATTGTTTTTCAATTTGTGATGTAAGTATCTGCCACCCTATTGTCTTCCATTGAGTTGCTTCTTTGAACTCTGGGAATAAAAACCCTAATATAAAAATAGCTGTTGCTTCACCAATTAAATGATTGTATGGACTTGAGAAAAATGATAGATTCCTTATAATATATCGACCATGCTGATAAAGGCTATTTAATATCTTATAATTTACTTCTTTATCCAAATATTTGGAATCTAAGAAAAGATAGTAAGAGATGACCCAATTTATAGCCCTTACAGCTACCTCTAAACTACTTGACCAATTTACACCAACTAAATAAGGATTAGCATCAATCCAGTCAACTACTTGATTACAAAATTCCTTCGTATACTCTTCGTCAGAGGTAAAGCAGTATGCTATCCCAAGGTTAAGCAAATGCTCATGCCTGTTTAACTCCCAGACATGTTTTACATCCGCCTTGCTTGAAGATTTATATATATTTGTATATAAGATATGTGGATATTCTTGTTTTGTGAGGGGGTCTTTATTCCATTCAATTCTGTCTTTATATTCTATATCAACACCTAAGAATGAGAAATTATGCTTACATATCTTATCTGCTTCCTCAATATACCTTTCTATCTGATTAGGGAAATAGGTATTAAATATTTTATAAATTGATTCTTTCTCACCTTTATCAAAAAAAGGGAAAGGTTTGTCTCTGTTTTTTATATGTTCTAATAATGCTTGCTTATCTTGAACATTAAAACCCCTAAAGGATACCGTAATATTTTTATTAAATAACCATTCTAACCTTACTAAAATTAATTTTTTAATTCTAAATAGTAGTTCTTCAAAGGAAGTCCTTTTAATTTTAGATAATAGTTTGTCCATTATAATTCCTCTTTTCTCTTAAACTACCAGCATATTCCGTCATACTCACCTACCTTAACATCATCTTTATCAAAGATTCTAACCAAATCAATTATTATTTTATCTTCCCGCATAAGAGATGGTATTTGTTTAAATTCCTCAGCTTTATTACCTATTATAAGAACATCTGAGTTATTTATAACTTCATCCATAGAATTAGACATCAATGATGATATATGAGGTATCACTTCCTCAATATATTTTTTGTTAGCACCAAATAACTTAGCAATATTTACATTTCTATCGTATATCTTGATTTCATAGCCTTTCCCAATTAATGTCTCTATTAATGTCACAAGAGGACTTTCTCGTAAATCATCCGTTCCAGCCTTAAAACTAAACCCAAATATCCCTATCTTTTTCTTTCCTAACTTCAATATTTTATTAATAGCTAAATTAATTTGATATTCATTACTTTTTTGAATAGCCTCTAATACAGGTAAATTTAGGTCTAAATGTTTCCCTTCATAAAGCAATGCCCTTAAATCCTTAGGTAAACAAGAGCCACCAAATGCAAATCCTGGTTTTAAATAATAAGGAGAAAGATTTAATTTTGTATCCATACAAAATATATCCATTACTTGGTGACTATCAATACCCTTTTTTTTGCAGATATTTCCTATCTCATTAGCAAAGCAAACCTTTAATGCATGAAATGTATTATTAACATATTTAATCATTTCTGCTACCTCAATGGATGTCCTAACTATAGGGCTATCAATATTCTTATATATTTGTGCAACACCATCGCCACTTCTTTTATCTAACTCTCCAATGAGTGTTTTAGGTGGGTGATAAAAATCATAAATAGATGTTCCTTCTCGTAAAAACTCAGGATTAATACATACCCCAAAATCTACCCCAGCCTTCTTTAAAGAATTCTTTTCTAAAGTAGGTATGACTACAGAGTTTACAGTGCCTGGTAAGACTGTACTCCGTAATACGACAATATGAAATGAATTCTTTTTTGCCAATGCTTGACCAATATCCATACAAACTCCATTAACATATCTAAGGTCAAGACTGCCATTTTCATTACTTGGAGTCCCAACGCATATCAATGAAAGCTCAGAGTTTAATATACCCTGCTGTAAATCTGTAGTTGCCTTTAATCTATTTGTAGCTACTACCTCTTTAAGTATCTCATCCAGGTCTTTTTCTATAATTGGGCTTTTGCCTGAATTTATCATATTGACCTTATCAATATTGACATCTATTCCAATGACCTGATGTCCTTCCTTTGACAGACATGCAGCGGATACACAACCTACATAACCAAGACCTAATATGCTAATATTCATTTGCTCCTCCTTTTAGGTAAATGGAAGTCTTCTGCAAAACTAAGAAAGTGTAGTTTTTAAGGTAACCGTTCAAGGTGTAATGAAGGGAAAAAGTGGAATACGAAGTATGTTGCGAACCAAAAATAGTGCATAAACCACTTTGTAAAAGTCGTTTGATGTCTCGTTTAAACTGGGTTGTTCTCCGAATAGTCAGCTTCAAGATAACAAATCCTTTCGTAATTCTTCGACAGAATGAAATACAGGCATGATGGATTTGTCTTCGGCAAATGCTTTCAAAGTCGTTTCATTCGGGATTTCGAGCTTGTCAAAACTATGTCGAATATCTTCATCTTTCAGAATATATCGTGCGACAGTCACTCGGTCTTTTTTCGGCAATGCACGAAATACCCGATAAAACGCCTCCCCTGTACTAATTGACACAGATTGAGACTTTCCTGATTCTTTTTTTGATGTCAACATCTTTGTTACCCCTTTTTCAATGTAGCTAACTCTGAATTAACCAGCTTTGGTCTTCTTCAATGATTGGTTAGCATTTCTTTTTTTTGGGTACTTACCTTTCTTATGCTTTTCCTAATAATGTTACCACAAAAATATCACCTTGTCAACAAACTTTTGCAGGAAATAATTTGTATCAATGAATACTACATAGCAAGTCGGACGAGGGTCATCGGACGAGGGTCATAGTCGGACGAGGGTCACATCTTGTAGTCGGACGAGGGTCACATCTTGAATTGGGAATTAACGAATTCCATGACCCCTCAATTCTCTCCAATTCTATTTAATCTCTCCATAGCATTGCTCCCAGATCTTTTTAATGGTAACAGAAACTTC
>JBFMDD010000269.1:0-2630 GCA_040754115.1 bacterium | reverse complement strand
AATTGATAAGCTTGGTCCCAAATTGAATGCGTTTATCAACAGTACAAAAGCGTGAAAGCCCAATTCCCAATTTCTAATTTCTAATTTCAGTGTGGATATCCAAAAGAAATCATAGGAAAAACGATAAAATGAACCGTCCCAGAATTACTGAAGAGGATGGAAGATAGAGAATATAAATGGTAGAGATAAAAATAGCCCCTTCGCGGTTTAGAAACCCGATTTCAAAATATATCATTCGCAGAAGCCCTCAATGTGTCAGGTGTGGCAAGTGTATAGAAGTATGTAAATTTGGTGTCCATGAAAAAGTTGGTAATTTCCTTTGCCGACCTAAGGAACACAGGTGCATTGGGTATTCATGTAACGCTTGCATTGAGCAGTGTCCTGAAAAAGCCCTATCTCTGGCAATCAATCCTTTAATCAAGGTGCTGGGAGATTATCGTTGGACTTCAGATTTAATCTTGAGTACATGGTATCAGGCACAGACAGGTAAAATACCACCCGGAGGACTTGAATATCAAATAGGGAATTCTGGCGGTGGCTTTGATAAACTGCGGTTTAAATTCCCAAAAGAAAAGGTAAAAAATGACCTCAAGACAGAAAATATCAGCACCAGTATTCCTCTCAATCGTAGAAAGGATAACGCCCATCGGATTGAAATAGATATTCCTATTTATGGAGGAGGGATGTCCTTTGGCTCGGTCAGCCTCTCTACCATGGTAGGTAAAGCCAAAGCAGCTAAGGCATGGAATTCATTTACCTGCACTGGTGAGGGGGGGTATCCAGAGGAATTAGCCCCGTATGATGACCATGTAATTACTCAGGTAGCTACTGGGTTGTTTGGGGTGCGTGAACAAACTATTCAGCGAGTCCGAATAGTAGAATTTAAATATGCCCAGGGGGCAAAACCAGGGCTGGGTGGACATCTGTTAGGTGATAAAAATACACCTGATGTAGCGGCTATGCGGGAGGCAGTGGTAGGCTCAGCTCTTTTCTCCCCTTTCCCATTTCATTCGGTCTATTCGGTTGAGGACCATAAAAAGCATGTGGATTGGATAAAGGCAATAAATCCCAAAGCATTAGTCTCTATCAAGGTCTCTACTCCTACTGATGTTGATATGGTGGCAGTAGGAAGTTACTATGCTAATGCCCACATTGTCCACTTAGATGGCAGCTATGGTGGAACCGGGGCAGCTCCCAATATTGCTAAGAAGAATATTGCTATGCCAATTGAATATGCTATTCCAAAGGTGCATAAATTTTTGGTGGCAGAGGGTATCAGAGATAGAATAACTCTCATTGCCTCAGGCGGAATTCGCACTGCCCATGATGTTGCCAAGGCTATTGCTCTGGGAGCAGATGGCGTGGTAATTGGCACAGTAGAATTGGTAGCTCTTGAGTGTGTTCGGTGTGCTAATTGTGAAAGTGGTAGAGGGTGTCCGCGTGGAATTGCTACTACGGATAGAGAATTAGCCGCTATGTTTGATTCACAATGGGCAGCTCAGCGACTGATTAACCTACTTGCCTCATGGCACACCCAGTTGGTAGAAATTCTTAAACGATTTGGTATGAATAGTATTCGTGAGTTAGTTGGCAGAACGGATTGCCTTATCCATTTAGATTATGAGGGATGAATTAGATGAAGATAATTCCATTAGCATTTGACTCTTTAGGAACAAGGTCAATGGCAACTTATGTTGAAACTTGCGATTTAAAAGTGGTAATTGACCCAGCAGTATCTTTAGCGGCTATAAAATCAGGTCTACCACCGCATCCAATTGAATTAGAGCGGGAATCACAACATTGGGAAGTGATTAAAAAATATGCTGAAAAAGCCCAGGTACTGATTGTTACTCATTATCACTACGACCACCATAACCCTTCTGAACCAGAAGTATATCGAGATAAAATTACCTTTGTTAAACATCCAACATCAAATATAAATAAAAGCCAACAGACAAGAGCTGTAGAATTTTTAGATATAATTAAAGGAATTCCAAAAGAATTAAATTATTCAGATGGTAAGGAATTTCAGCTCGGTAAGACAAAAATTACCTTTTCTCAAGCAGTACCTCATGGAAATATAGATAGGCTTGGCTATGTAACAGAGGTATCAATAACCGATGGTTCATATAAATTAATCCATACATCTGACATTGAAGGAGGAAATTTAGACTGTCAGATTGAGTTTATCCTAAAAGAAAACCCAGATATGGTTATCTTTGATGGCCCAATGACATATCCATTTCAAAATATAATTCCCAATATGCTCAGGATTATTAAAGAAACAAAGGTAAAAGACTTTATTATAGACCATCATTATCTCCGTAACCTAAAATGGAGAGATAAATTAAAAGAGCCTATCAATACAGCCTCAAATTTAAATAAAAGACTTATCTGTGCAGCAGAATTTTTAGGACAAAAAGAAGACCTGTTAGAGGCAAATAGAAAACGATTATATAAACAATTTCCGGAAATGTATAGTGGGCAACTCTCAACCATCAGCTTTTAACGGAAATCGAGAAATAAGGTTAAATTTAAAAACCCTTTATTTTTAAGGCTAAATTGGCATAATGAAGAAAATATACATCTCGTTTTATACCCTTATAAATGCTTTCTACTTCAGGTTTATA
>JBFMDD010000268.1:0-11022 GCA_040754115.1 bacterium | reverse complement strand
TACATTTTATTGTCACTCACTTTTTGGAATTTTTTAAGCCCCTCTCCTCTAAATCCCTTGTAAATACAAGGAATTCTACTTCCGCTACCACCAACTTTACCAATTTGCTGTTGAACTTGAGTATATAAAATTAGAGTAGAGATTTTAATCTCTTTTTTCTTTTTTAGAGGATAAATCCTCTACTCTATTCTCTTTAGACTTAAAGAGTTGCAAAGAGTGTCCCCTTTCCTTGATAAGTTATTGTACAAGAGTAACTTGGGATGCAAATGAATAGATTAGGTTAAGGTTGCAACAAAAATATTGACAGGGTGATATTTTTGTGGTAACATTATTGGAGTAATGGAAGAGATTAAAAAGGAACTAAAAGAGCTAATTTCTAAATATTATTCTAATAAAAATAAAGATATTGCGGAGGCAGATGTAAGGGCAAATTATATTGATAAGCTATTCTTAATACTTGGCTGGAATGTATACAATACTTTGGGTGAGGACAATAGGTATAATCGAGAGAAATATATTAGACCAACAACTCCTTTTGATAAAGCAGGATTTGTAGATATTGGATTAGAGATTGAGAAAAACCCGGTTATTTTTATCGAGACTAAGAGATTTGGTAAACTTCTGTCTAAATCAGCCCGCCAGGAAAAACACATAGATAGAACCTCAGATGAAAAACAAGCACTTAGATATGCCCGTAGCTATGAAATACCATGGGCTATACTGACCAATTTTGAACGCCTTTATCTGTTCAATGTCAATGAAGAACGATTAATACTTGCCTTTGACTCTCCTTCTGAATACCTTGAGAATTTAGATGAGTTACTACTTTTATCTAAAGATAAGGTGAAAACAGGCTCGTTACAATGGTGGCAAGCTCAATTACATAAAGAAGAGATAGACTATTCTTTCTTAGAGTTTTTGCATTCCTGGCGACTTAAATTAGCTCAAGATATTTATATTCACAATAAAGATAACTTAGTCCTGTTAAAGTCAGATAAAAGTTTTGACTTTGATATGCTGATGAATGTAGTACAGCGAATATTGAGCAGGCTTTTAGTTATTCAATGTGCAGATGATAAAGAGGTGCTTCTTCAACATGAAGTCTTAGCATCAATGTTAAATGAGTATCTACAAAAGGGAGCTTATGCAAAGGAAACTTGTCTTTTTGATGCCTTTATTGACCTATCAATTATGATGGATAAACACCACAATACCTCTATATTTGCTCCAGGACACCCTTGTGAACAGGTTTTTATATCCAATCAAACCTTATCTGAAATAATCTCAGAACTCTCCCATATTAGCTTTCGTAAATTTACATCAGATATATTAGGTGCTACTTATGAGAGTTATTTAGGTTATAGATTTAAAGTTGATAATGGCAAGATAAAGGCAGGGATAAATACAGAGGTGCGTCGCTCCGCGGGAATTTATTATACCCCACCATACATCGTCCATTATATTGTTGATAATACCTTGGGTAAGTATCTTGAGGGGAAAACTATTGACGATATTAAAGACCTTAAAGTCTTAGACCCTGCCTGTGGTTCTGGGTCATTTCTGATTTATGCCTATGATGTATTGGCTAAGTTTTATGAGACAGAAAATGAGCGGATAGAGAAACTTCAAGCAGAGGCGATGGAAAGATACTTTGAAAAACATGGTCAGAAACTGCCTTTATTTGAAGAATTAGAGGATTTGCCACAAAAGGTATTAGATTACCCAAAAAAGATTCTATGTGAGCATCTATACGGTGTGGATCTTGATTCAGCAGCAGCTGAAATGGCAACTATAAATTTACTCCTAAAGGCTTTTGAGAAGATGAAAGAAAAAAAATTACCTCTTATTCTCAATCAGAATATTAAAGTCGGTAATTCTCTTATCTGTGGCAAAGGCAAGATAGAAGAAGATAAATTGCAAACACTCATTAACCTGCGTGCGAAACTTAAAAATGGAGAAGAATCAGTACTAAATTCAATTGATACGATTACTAAGGAATTAAACATGGGATTAAATACCTCATTAAATAAATACTTTGATGACCCAAATACCAAAAAGCCATTTAACTGGCAGGTAGAATTTCCAGAGGTATCCGAGTTTGATATAATCATTGGCAACCCTCCTTATGTAAATGTAGTAAATCTACTCCAAGATGAGCGAACATTTTATATGAAAAGTTATACCTCTGCCCTTAAAAGATTTGATATTTATATTGGTATGATTGAGCGAGGAATAAATTTACTTAAAAAAGCTGGTATTTTAGGTTTTATAATACCATATCCATTTTTAACACAAAATTATGCAGTCAATATCCGTAAGTGGCTATTGGAAAATACCTCAATCCAAACCATTGTTGATTTAAAAAAATATCGGGTATTTCAAGATGCGGTAGTACGAAATATCATATTGATTTGTAAAAAGGAGCTAATACCAGACAATACTATCCAGATTATTACCCCGCAAAAAGACCCTAAAATACAAGAGAAGATAAGTGATGGAATACTTGAGGTAAAACAAGCTGTGTATAAAAATACTCATGAGTATATGTTTAGATTGGAACTAAATGGAAAGACATTGCAAATTATCGATAAGATTAACTCAAAAAGCTTTTGTCTTGGAGACATAGCGGCAGTATCCTGGGGTGCAAGGGGGGTCCCAATAGAAAAATTTCAATTAGATAAGCAAATTAATAAATTATCTAAAAGAATGATTAAAGGTGAAAATGTAAGTAGATATTTGATAGACTATGCGGGCAAATGGTTTTTGTATGATAAGGAAAAACTCTACCGCCCATCACTGTTAGAGTTGTTTGAGAATGAGAAATTAGTCATAAGTGAAGTAACAGGGAAGAAAGGGCTTATTGCTTGTTTTGATAATGAGAGGTTTTATACTGACCATTCCCTTTCTTGCTGTGTCCTAAAACATAAATTATGTGCCCTTGACCAGAGTGTATTAAGAAAACATAAGATTTATATTAAAGAAGATGAAATACAAACATCTAAAAACTATGACCTGAAATATCTATTAGGATTTATCAATTCTAAATTAATTAATTTCTATTTTTATCTTATGCTCGGCTATGAACTAAATGTCTATCCAGAAAGTATTGAGCAAATACCAATATATAAGATTGACTTTGACAATCCAGACTCAAAAGCTACTCATGACCAATTAGTTGAATTAGTTGACAGGATGCTTAGTTTACATAAGCAAAGAAATGAAATACTTAATACCTTTGAGCAGGTGATTAATAATTACCCTGATTATGACAGATTATCTCTTAAGGAGGCATATTACATAAAGGCGGATTATAGTAAATATATTGAGAAGAAGGCTCATATACCCGCACAAACGCAGGGAGAGGTCTTTGGAATAAAGATTTACGAAGAGAATAACTCTCTTTATTTTAAGGTTGATAGTGAACCTGAAGTTTCTACGCCAGTCTTAGAATTAATAATCAAGGATGAAAATCTTAGACTATTTATTTTCTATACTATCAATAAATTCCTGATTGAAAAAAGAAAAAAGAAGAAATGGGGAGAAGGGAAGGTAGTTGATATTATATTAGGAAACCTTATCACTTTAGTCTATAAAACTCCTGCCAGACTTCATTCAATTGAATATAACCTTGATAGGATTAATCTGATGATGAATGAATTCAGGGCAAAAGTGTCCAATCCCCATCTAACTAAAATTGACATGGAAATAGAAAGGATAGATGACCAAATTGACAATTTAATTTATAAGTTATATGATATTAGTGAAGATGAGATAAAGATAATTAAAGAAGTTTTGTATGAATAATGAGGTTAGTAAAAAATGATAGAACGATATACATTACCCAAGATGGGAAGTATCTGGACATTAGAGAATAGATATAGAAAGATACTTGATGTTGAAATTTGTGCCTGTGAGGCGCAAAGCCAGTTAGGGAATATCCCAAAAAAGGCAGTAAAGGTAATAAAAGAAAAGGCAAGTTTTGATTTAGAACGAGTGAAGGAAATAGAAAAGACTACTAACCATGATGTAATTGCACTACTGACCAATGTAGCTGAATATGTAGGAGAAGAATCGCGATATATCCATTTAGGGCTTACCTCTTATGATGTGGTAGATACCGCATTATCTCTTATGATAAAAGAGGCAAGTGATATTATTGAACAAGACCTGGTTGGATTAAGTGAGGTGTTATTAGCAAAAGCGAAGAAATACAAAGATTCAATCATGATTGGTCGTACACATGGTATTCATGCCGAACCAACTACTTTTGGACTAAAATTAGCCTTATGGTTTAAAGAGACTCAACGCAATCTACATAGAATTAAAGAGGCAAAAGAATGTATCAGTGTTGGTAAACTATCAGGTGCTGTGGGGACATATTCACAGATTGACCCAAAGGTAGAAGAATATGTTTGTAAAAAGCTTGGGTTAACACCAGCAGCTGTTTCAACGCAAGTCATTCAGCGAGACCGCCATGCACAAGTTTTAACTACCTTAGCTATTATTGCCTCTTCATTAGACAAATTTGCCACTGAGATTAGAAATTTAGCAAGAACAGAGATACGAGAGGTGGAGGAATATTTTGGTAAGGAACAAAAAGGGTCATCTGCTATGCCGCATAAACGCAATCCAATTACTTGCGAGCGAATTTCTGGGTTAGCACGGGCTGTACGAGCAAATGCGTTAGCTGCTTTAGAAAATGTGGCACTGTGGCATGAGCGGGATATTACTCATTCTTCGGTTGAACGAGTAATTATCCCAGATTCATTCATCTTAGTGGACTATATGTTAGTTTTATTTAAAGATGTGATAGAAAACTTAACAGTCTTTGCTGAAAATATGCGTAAAAATATTGATAAAACGCATGGGTTAATTTTCTCTCAACGGGTTTTATTAACACTTGCTCAAGCAGGAGTTTTGAGAGAAGATGCTTATCGATTAGTCCAGAGAAATGCAATGAAATCATTAGATGAGGAGGTGGAATTTAAAGAGTTACTTAAAAATGATAAACAAATCTTAGAGGTTTTGTCTCCTAAAGAAATAGACTCCTGCTTTGACTTAGACTATTACCTTAGACATATTGATTATATCTTTGATAAATTGCCTAATACCTTAAAATATTCATAAACACTTACTTTTTGATAGTATCTCTAAAAGTTTCAACACTATCTTTTCCCAGGAATAGTTTAAAGAAGTAGAGTAAGCATTTTCAATCCTTCTTGTAATTTCCTTTCCTCCATTATATACTAAACTCATCTTTTCCATTAAATCTTCTACATTTGGCTCGCAAATATAGGATTGGGCATCTTGATTATCATATTGTATCTCATTTGCCTTGCGTAAATTGTACTTTAGTAAAAAGGCATTATCTTCATTACAAAAATCCAGATGCCCGCCCCAACCTGTAGCAATCACTGGTATGTAAGAGGCGAAAGCCTCTAAAATGCTCATTCCAAAACCCTCTGCCCGCGCACAATGTACAAAACAATTAACTCCTTTGTAATACGAAGGAATTATCTCATCAGGTTCTTTTTTATTGATGAGGAGGATTTCAGGTGCGTCTATCTGATTTTTATACCTTCTAACTAATTCCTCAATATCATCATATTCCCATTTAAAGTGTTTTCTTCTAAACTCCTTAGGATTATAGTTAGTCTTAATGACTAAGCAAACATCATGGCTTTTTTTAAATGCTCTGGTATAGGCTTCGAGTAAGATGTCAATCCCTTTCCTTTTATGAGGGAGAGAGATATTCAAGAATTTAAAATGTTTCTTTGTTTTAAAAGGATACGGACTAACTTGTGAATGAAATATGTTGTGGTCTACACCATAAGGAAGGATTTTTACTCTTTCTTTATTTACCCCACCTTCTATAAAAATCCTGCTACAAAATGTAGAAGGAACTAATAACAAATCTAAATATTCATTAACATACTCTACCCATTTTTTAGGCACTTTGGTAGATTCATACACCAAAAGACCAATTTTAAAATTACCACTCAAGTAATGATAATTCCTTGGATGTTCAAAGGTAAATACTATGTCGGCTGGTTGTTGATATGGTAGGATTTTTTCTTCAAGTTCTTTTTTAAGTTTAAACTTAGGATTGTAGAGAAATCCTTTTCTTTCATAGATATTGAGCTCCACTCCTAATTTTATCAAAGCAAAACATAACTCTCTTGCTACTTTTACCCAACTAACAGGTGAGCGTAAAATGCCAAAATATCCAATTTTCAATTTTCCCTTTGAAAATAATAATTCGTGATTCATTATTTGTAGTTCTCTATACCTCTACCTTTCCACAATACCCCTAATGCGAAATTAATCATAAAATGACAGAGAATACAAGCATAAAGGTCGCCTATTATCAAGAATAAATAGCCAAATACCAAACTTAATCCAAATGCATATAATCCATAGGGGAGTAATTTCTTATAGAAACCCATATGTAATAACCCGAAGATGACAGAAGTAGGTATGATACCAATTAAAGGTTGAAGTCCACCACGAAAGAATAATTCCTCGCTAATACCTGCAATACAAGAGACATAAAATATCCCCAAATAATTTAGCGGCCCAAAGATTACTTCTACTATCCAGTCAAATAAATCTCTAAAAGTTGCTATCCTTCTAACTATGAAAAATATAGTCACTGAAAAGAACAATCCCAACCCTATCCCTATCATTAACTCAAGCCATAAATTTAGCTTAGGGATAAATAATTCTAAGAGACTTATCTTTTGACCAAGACAAATTAAGCCTCCTGATAATAAAATCAGCACCACGCCTAAAATAGAGGTAAATAGTATTATGTACCTTTGAGTTAAAACAACATTTTCTATCTTATTTGTATCATTCATTTTCTAATCTTTCGTAAGCGTTCAGCCATCAGGTATCAGCAATCAGTTAACAGCCAGGGAATGGAGTGGAATGGAGTGACACCACTTGTGGTGTCATTGACAGCGCAAAAGCGCTGTCACTCCGATATCAATTTTGCGTAAAGGGTGTCTATGTGTTTGGTAGTCTATGTAACTCAGACACTTAGACACCCAGACACCAGTACTGTGTTAAGTAAATTTTTTCACAGTTTTTTTCGTATGTGTTTACCGTATCAAATCTTTTACTTTCTCCTTCCTTCATCAGAATTTCTCCTTTTATTTTTCCTTCTTTGGTGGAAGGGGTTCAGAATCTTTCTCTTACTTTTCCCCTCCCTTGATGGGCTTATCTTTACCCATAAGTTTTACTGGACAATGTTACATTCATTCACAATTCGCAATTCACCATTCACGATTTTTTCCCTCTCGTCCGTATGCTGGAACTGATGATTTTTGAAAGCTCATCACATTCTTTGACCAGGTTCAATAGTTGATTAATGGGTAACAAATTGCTTCGTTTTATAATCTCCAACCAAATTCCAGATTCATTTAATTCTTTCAAAACAATTCCCAACTTGTAAACAAAATCATTTTTACTTTCCACTCCTCGTACTTGCCCATAATTCGATGCAGGAGAAGTACCTCTTCGAAGTAATTGCCCCGCAATGTGTTTTCCAACATGAGTATTTGGTAATGCAAAGCATAATTCTATAATCATGGCTACAAAATTAATCAATCGTTCCTGAATATCATCCCCTTTCGCCGCCATTCATGAATCTCCTTAACTTTCATTCACCATTCACAATTTCTTCCCTAAATCTCCTTAAAATGGTGAATGGTGAATTGTCAATTGTGAATTGTGAATTATCCCTCTTCACTCTGCCCAGTAAAAAATGTGGGACATGCTAAGCTTCTTGAGAGGGAGTAGAGGAAGGTGTGTTCCTGGATAAACTGGTGTTATCAACCTCCTAACCCAACCATGGCCTGGTCCTGAATCAAGTTCAGGACAGGACAGGCTTCCATACAGGCTTCCTAACCTTAACCATTTATCCGAGAACCTTTTATATTCTACCCAAAAATTATGCCATCAAAAATCAGCTAATTCAGATTTGGCTTGAATAGATTTTAGATGGCAGGATTCGTTATGAAGTGTAAGTGTAAAGTTATTGTTTTCATAATTAAAGATAGAAAAGCATGCGGTATCTTGTTTTATTTTCCAAAAGGAAGAGTTATCTAATCCTAATAAGGCACAAATTAATACCTTATTAACTACTCGATGTGAGACTATGGCAATTGTTTCTTCTCCATGTTTTGCAAGGATTTGGTTTAAACCAGTAACTGCTCTTATCCTTACCTCATCTAATGTCTCACCATCAGGGATTCTCAGGAGGTGTGGGTCCTTTATCCACTTTTGGTATAGGTCTTTGAATGTTTCTTTTACTTCCTCATTAGATTTTCCTTCCCAGTTACCATAATTAATATCTATAAAATGGTCATCAATATTTACCTTAAGCCCATGATAATTAGCAATAGGTATAGCTGTATTTAGTGCTCGTTTAAGAGGACTTGAATACACTGCATTAATTTGTAGCTCACCTAATCTTTTAGCTAAAAGTTTAGCTTGTGATATGCCCGTTTCATCAAGGTCAATATCAATTCTACCTCGAAAAATCTCCTCTTTATTCCATGCAGTCTGGCCATGTCTAACTAATATAATCTTTGTCATCTTACAACCCTTTTTTTTAAGTATATCCATTTTTAAAGATAAAGTCAAGGGAAATTTTGGTGGTACAGGTCTTAGGATAAATGAGATGTTTTGTGAGTATCGAATTGAGTATTGTATCCCTCGAATTCTGTAATAAGCATTAGCATCAGGGAAGCTCACCTTTCACACCTTGTATTCTAATATCCTTGCCTAATATATGCCAGAGAACCTCTGCTCGGTAGGCATAGGAATTGATCCTGAACCATTATATCTTCGTATTGCTACCGGCCAGTCACAGGGAATATCACTCCACACTGGAACATTCTTATGAGAACTTTTATGCCACCGCAGCTCTCGTATAATATGACCGCTCTTAGATAAAATTGAGCGTTGATTCCTAACCTGTCCTGAATCAAGTTCAGGACCAGGACAGGTTTATTAGTCTTCACAAATAGGCAATTCTTCCTTCACCTCCGTCTTTGGTAAAAGGGTTAGAGTTAAGGTAAACGTGCAGATAACTATTCAGCCACAGAGGCACAAAGACACAGAGATGTTTAAGGTATATTCTCTGTGCCTCTGTGTCTCTGTGGCAAATCTTCATACCTCTGAATAGTTACGCGTTCAGATATTTGGGTATCTGGTGTGTGGTAGTCTATGTAGCCCAGATACATAGATACTCACCCTCCAGACCACGTGAACGGTTACGAGTTAAGAAGTTAGTTTGGTTTAGGGGTTAGGAAGTTGGTCTTTCCTTCTTCCTGAAATCTACCCATCTAATGGCTGAATCCTCACCTTATTGTTTTACTAATTTCTTAACTCAATCCTGGCATGTCGCCAGGACAGGCTTCCATACCCGCTTCTTAACCATAACCTTTTATCCGATAGGCTTCTTTGGCTGATAGCATATGGCTTAGGGCTATATGCCATCTGCCATCCGCCATCTGCGGTATCAAAGCATTCTTTTTTTTATCCATATATCCAGGAATATATCTAAAACTTCATATTTATCATTGATTTTATCAACCATTTCAAGTTCTACCAGTCGTTTTAATGATTTTTGTATAGAGGAAATTGCCCCTAAATTGAATTTTTCAGCAAACTCCTTTGAGAAAATATTGGCTAAAGGGTCCTGAACCAGTGCCAACAACAACATCTTCTGATGTGAACTAAAACTATTCCAGAGGGTAATAAAATATTCACCTTGATGGTCAAGTATAACTTCAATAGTTTGTTGAATATCTTCTTTTAAAGCCTGTCTGTTGGGAGAACATCTTTCCCATAATTCCCAGCAGAGCATTTGAGTGTAATAAGGATGATTTTTAGTTATATTAAATATAAATTCTATATCTTCTTTATTGATATTGACATCTGCGGATTTAAATCTCTCATATACAAAAGACTCAAATTCTAATTGTGGGATTTTACCAAGCGGCATAATTTTACCTGATTTATAAAAAGGTCTGGTAGGATCACCAATCATTTTAAGAAGTAATCGCCTTTTACTGCCAGTAAAGATATAGCATACCTCAGAATGTTTTTGAATAAAGGCACGTAATTCACCCTCAAATTCCTTACCATTGTAATTGCTAATTTCTGTAAACTCATCAAATACTACCACTACTCTTCTTTTCTTCTGATTAGCAATCTTCTGTGGTAGTTCTATTATTTCCTCACTGGCAATATCTTCTGTTTGTCTTGTCCAGGAGACTTCAAATTCTATCTCCGGAACATTACCTGCCTTAAGAGTAATCTTAGGAATAAATCTACTAAAGGTCTTTTTACAAAAGTTTATTGCTTCATCAAATTTGGTAGTTACCGATTTGGCTATTTCACGGGCATAGAGCTCTAAAAATTTTTGTTTTGTGGGTGATTTTAATAGATCGAGATATATACATATACCTTTATTTTGCCTTACTTCTCTAAGCACTTCAAGTACCAATGAAGTCTTGCCATATCTTCTTGGGGCATAAAGGAACACATTCATTGCTGATTCAATTAACTGATGAAGTTCACTTTTTTCTCTCTCACGATTAAAAAAGTACTCTCCACTTACAAGCTCACCATATTTGAATGGATTTAGCATTAGTTCTTATCCTCCTGTATTATACTATTTGGCGTTATGCCAAATAGTATAATATATCCTGGTTAATTTGTCAATCATAAATTTGGCTTATCAGCAATTCTCGGTGAATTGTTATGGAGTGCGGTGGACAAGCCAGCCGCTTTGTGAGTAAGTAAAAAGCAAGCATTATCTACCGAAAGGAGACAAAGCGAAAGCAAGCTTTCGCACTCCAAAAAATAAAAAAGTTGGCGAAAAATATTTTCGAGCTGTATGGTTAGAATAATAAAGACTCATGTATCAGTTTTTAAGAGAGTTAAATCACACAATGCAAGATAGAAATAAATTGAAATTAGTAGAATTCGAAGAATGTTGCGAAGCAA
>JBFMDD010000267.1:0-10861 GCA_040754115.1 bacterium | reverse complement strand
TTGTTTGAAAGTTTGCGGTTAGAAAAGGGAGTGGAAATTGAAAGGTAGAAATTAGAAATTGGAAATTAGAAAATTGGCATAGAATTAGAAGTTTTTCTTTCCATTTTCGAATTTCCAATTTCATACAGATAGATATTCGAAAGAAATCATAGGAAATTGCCCGAAAATGAACCATCCTAATATTACCAGTTTTTTTAAAGGAGTACAACTATGGTCAGTAATACTAAAAGGATAAGTGATAATGTAGTTAATGGATGGGAAAATGTAGGAGTAGAAGAAGCAGAAAATACTATTCAAATGGTTAGCTTTTTAATATCTAACGGGCTATATGGAATGGATATTAGTAATATCAGAGAGATTATCAAGGTAGATAGAATTACCCATGTCCCTGGTAGCTCTGAGTATATAGAAGGAGTAATGAATCTACGAGGAATGGTTATACCGATTGTTGACAGTGGTAAATTACTTGGATTGTCTAAAATTACCCCTTCGGATGATAGGCGAATTATAATTATAGAAATACAAAGCCAAACCCAAATTGGACTTTTAGTAGATGCGGTGATAGATATTGTAAATATTTTACCCGACAGGATTGGCCCTCCACCTGCTACTCTGGGAAAAGACAAGGCAAAATATATTAAAGGTGAAGTCCAAATTGGTGTTAAATTAATGGCTATATTAGACATGAAGGATGCAGGCTCTCATGGAGATTGAATTAATTTTCTTTAGAGTTCAAAATCAGCTATTTGGAATTGAAGTCAAATCAATAAATAGAGTGCTTACCTCTTCGATAAATAAAAAAACTAAAAAGATACATCTTGAAGAAGCTGAAATTCCAATTATAGACATGGGTGCTTATCTTAACTTAAATAATCACAAGACAAATGGTAAAAAAGAAATTATTGTTGTTGAATTAGACGGAGTTAAAAAAGGATTATTGGTAGATGAGATTTTAATGGTTTTAAATCTAAACTTAGATAGGGTTAAGCTACTCCCACCTTTTATAAAAAACACTGCCAAAAAAGATTACTTCTGGGCAGTAGCTAAACTTGAGGATGAACTTGTTTTGTTATTAGATATAAGGAAATTATATGGATTTGGTAACTGGTAATTAATAACCATTTAACCAATCACCAAAATCAAGGAGGTTGTAAAAAATGTTAAAAACAGCAGTTAGGAAAAAGGTAATCTATGCAGTATCAATTTTTATGGTATTAGGGGTAATTATTAATGCAGTTTATACCCTGCTATCTATTAAGTTTACCACGGAGAGATTAAAGATATTATTAACCATTACTGCTATTGAAACACCAATATTGATTGGTTTAGCAATATGGTTAATTATTTTGTGGTTTAGACCAATTATTCACTTTTTAGAAGAGATGGAAGAAAAAGAAGGTAAATCATCTGAGACATTAGCTCAGGAGGCAAGAGAAGCACTTGTCCAGATTCCAAGAAGGATAGTAGTATTAGAATTTGCAACAACATTTATCATTGGTCTTTCTGCTGGAGCATGGATGCGGGCTGTTTATGGACATCTTTCAATTTGGGAGTCAATAGCTATCTTTTTGAGTACTTTTATTAACTCGGTGAATGTATCTATCATTCTATTTTATTTAACTATTAGATTTCGAGCACCAATCCTTCGACTTGCATTTGCAGCTGAGCGTGTAGAAGAAAAAAAGCATAAAGTGGGATTAGGGATTGGTTTTAAAACACAGGTAGCTGTTCAATCATTGATGCTATTGTCTTTATTTCTCGGCTCAGTAATGTTTATTAATTTTACTGCCAATACATTAGAAGATAGAGTAAAGATTGAAGCTAACCAATTAGTTAGTGATGCGGCTGATAAGATTGATTTACTCATAGAATTGAAGAAGACAGATAAAAAATCTCTTGCAGATTTGGTTAGAAATACCAAGTTAGGTGAAGGTGGTTTTTCTTTTCTATTGGATGAAAAGAGGAAATATTTAGTTAAAGGAGAAAAAGACCTACCACTTATTAAAATACTTGATGTACATAGACCAGGATATCAAGAAGATGTAGCCAATGGAATATACATTGCACATACTCCAATTAAGAAATTATATTGGACATTAGGTACAGTATGTTTCATGAAAGACTTTGATGCACCAATTACTAAGATGTGGAGCCTTTTACTACTTTTTACATTGATTATTCTTGTCGTTGGGTTTATTTATGCCTATTTTATCACTACTGATGTTACTATCCCTATTCATAACTTAATTAAAAGTAGCCAGCGTATTGCAGATGGAGATTTATCCCATGTAGTAACGGTAGTTACAAGTGATGAGGTAGGATTGTTAGCTAATATTTCTAATAAGATGATGCATAATTTACGCAAGTCAATGGAAGATTTACATGAACATGCTCAAACTCGCTCTTTAGAGAAAAATAAATTGCAAGATAATATTAAAAAATTGGCTGTGGTGATAGAAAATGCAGCTCATGGAGATTTAAGTCAAACAGTAAATATAGAAGGTGCAGAGGAACTTTCACAATTAGTAACAGCATTTAATAAGATGATTGAGGATTTGAGGAATTTAATTCATCAGATAAAAGAGGCTTCTATTCAAATAAGTTCTGCTGGCAGCGAAATATTAGCTACTGCTCAGGAACAATCAAGTGGCTCTAGCGAACAAGCTGCTTCTGTAGCCCAGGTTACTGTAACAGTGGAAGAACTATCCAGTACTTCAAAACAGATAGCTGATAATGCAGATGCAGTTGTCAAAATAGCAGAAGAAACTCTACAAAGTGCTCAAACAGGACAAGATGGTGTTCAGGATGTAATTGCAGGGATGGAAAAGATAAAGGAAACCACTGAAGCTGGAGCTCGACGCATACTTACCTTAGGTGAGAAATCTCAAAAAATAGGAGAGATATTAGAGATTATTAATAACATAGCTGCAGAAACTAAACTTATTGCTTTTAATGCCGCTATTGAAGCATCAAGAGCTGGTGAAGCAGGCAAAGGATTTGCGGTAGTAGCAGCAGAAGTAAAAAAATTAGCTGGGAATGTGGTAGATGCAACTAAGACTATTAGAGAAATAGCTATTGAAATTCAAACTCTATCTTCTCAATCGGTTATGGCTATAGAAGAAGATGTGAAAAAGGTAGATATAGGGGTAGGATTAGCTCAAAAAGCAGGTGAATCTTTAGAAGAAATATTAGATATGGTAGATCAGACTACTAAGTCTGCAAAACAAATTTCTGTCGCTACACAACAACAAAGAACTGCCTCTGAACAAGTTGTTTCCACAATGCATGAAATTGCTGAAGTCTCCAAGCAGTCTGCTGCAAGTAGCCAACAGTCTATTACCTCTGTATCAGAATTAAATACCTTAGCGGAGGATTTAAAAAGGGCTATTGAAAAATTTAAGTTAGAAGAATAATTTAGTAACTGGTGATTGGTAACTGGTAATTGGTAATTAATAACCATTTAACCAATTACCAAATGTGGAGTTTTAAGATGGCTGGTAAATTTGACAAGTCTATATTTTTAGCTAAATTTAAAGAAGAAACTGATGAGCGACTTAATAACCTGAATAATGGGCTATTAAACCTTGAGGAAAATCCAGAAGATGAAAGATTGCTAAATGAGGTATTTCGTGAAGCTCATACATTAAAAGGGTCGGCTAAGATGGTTGGCTTAACCAATATTAACCTAATAGCTCATCAGATGGAAGACCTACTTGGTAGAATTAAAGAAAAGCAACTCACCTTCACACCAGAAATAAATGACTTACTATTTGAATCCCTTGACTCTATTAAAATCTTGTTAGAGGCAGAAATTTCTAAAAAGGAAGTAAATATAGATGTTAACTCTCTTTGTGAAGAATTAAAACAGGCATGTGTTGGAAAGTTAATGCGTGAAAGGAAAAGGGTGGTAAGAAAGGTTAGTTTAGTAGAAGGAGTACCACAAGAAATACGACATGAAAAAGTAGAGTTTGAAGAAACAATTAGAGTTGAAATAGGCAAGTTAGATAAACTTATGAATTTAAGTGGGGAGATGATTATTAATCGAGGGAAATTAGATGCCCTGTTTATGCAATTAAAGGATATGTTTGACCTCATAAATGAACAGACGCCGTTACTTGAACAACTAAAAGCAAGAGCCAATGGATTTAAAGAAGATGTAGCAAGATTAGTCTTAGCACAACAAAGAGTAAAAGATGACATGAGCAGTCTGTTGAGGAAGTATGATGAAGGACTTAATGATTTAAATGCTTTTACCAACGAATTAGAAGATATTGTGATTAAAATAAGGATGTTGCCAGTATCTACTATTTTTGACCTTTTCCCAAGGGTAGTACGAGATATGGCTAAAGAGTATGACAAAGAGATAAATTTGGAGATTAAAGGTGAAAAGACAGGTCTTGATAAGAAAATATTAGAGAAAATCAAAGACCCATTGATGCATATAGTAAGAAATTGTGTTGACCATGGGATTGAAACTCCAGAAGAAAGGGTTCTTTTAGGTAAACCAAGAGCAGGAAATATATGCTTTGAAGCACGACAGGAAGGAGCAAATATCCTTATTGAAATATCAGATGACGGAAGAGGAATGGATGCCCGCTTAATAAAACGGACTGCATTAAAGAAAAAACTTATTACCCCATCTCAAGCAGAAAAAATATCAGATGAAAATGCTATCTATCTTATCTTTACACATGGCTTTAGTACTCGTGAAAAGGTTACTGATGTCTCCGGACGAGGGGTAGGAATGGATGTTGTTAAAGAAAATATAGAACGACTTAAAGGCTCAATTGTAATTCAGACACAAGTAGGTAAAGGAACAAAATTTATTCTACGAATGCCGCTAACTTTAAGTATCACATTAGCTCTAATAATTAAATCTCAAGAACAAATGTTTGCTATACCAACTTCTGAAATAGAAAAGATAGTTAGAATCTCTATGGATGATATAAAATTGGTTGGAGATAGAGAAGTAGTCAAGGTGGATAATATAACTATACCTTTTGTTAGACTTAATAGAATTCTTATGTTAAATGAGAAAGAAATAACTACTAATAAAGAAATGTTTATGGTTATAATTCATCTTGCTGGGGAACACATTGGATTTGTAGTAGATGAGGTAATTAGTGAACAAGAAATAGTAATTAAGAGTTTAGGAGGGTATTTGAAAAAGCCTGAGAATATCGCCGGGGCTACTATCTGGGGAGATGGGGAAGTAGTACTTATATTGGATGTGTTTGACTTAATGAAATCTGCTAAAAAGGTATATTTTGAACCAAAAGTAATTGTCAAAGAGGAGGTTTCTATACCTTCTGTCTTAGTAGTCGATGATTCATTAACTATTCGGGAGCTGGAAAAAAATATTTTAGAGGCAGTAGGCTATGATGTTGAGGTAGCTATTGATGGAGTTCAAGCACTGGAAAAGATGAAACAAAAAGAATTCAATTTAGTCATTACAGATATCACAATGCCAAAGATGGATGGGTTTGAATTAACTACTGCCATAAAGAAAGATAAAAAATATAAAGATATACCTGTAATTATAGTTACTTCTGAAGAGAATGAAGGGGATAGAAAAAAGGGAATTGAAGTTGGTGCTGAAGCATATATCCTTAAATCTGCCTTTGATCAAAAAAGTTTGTTAGATATGATTAAGCGAATGATTGGATGAAGTAGGGAGTAGGGAGTAGAGAGTAGAGAGTAGAGAGTAGAGAGTAGAGAGTAGAGAGTAGAGAGTAGAGAGTAGAGAGTAGAGAGATTTTTTACCTTCTTCTCTCTACTCTCTACTCTCTACTTGTTACTTTATACTCAGGAGAGAAATATGTTACAATACCTAACAGCAGGTGAATCACATGGAAAAAGCTTAGTAGTAATTATTGAAGGGATACCGGCTAATCTGGAAATAAACATAGATGAGATTAATGACCAATTAAGAGAAAGACAGGTAGGTTTTGGACGTGGAGATAGGATGAAGATTGAAAAAGACCATGTAGAAATTTTAGCTGGAGTAAGACATAATTTTACATTAGGAAGTCCAATTAGTTTACTTATTCCAAATAAAGATTGGGAAAATTGGCAGCAGGTAATGGCTACGATTATAGACTCTTCAACTATAATTAAATTTGAAGAAATAGCTACTTCTCCTCGTCCAGGACATGCAGATTTAGCAGGAGCAATAAAGTATGGGCATAAAGATCTGCGTAATGTTTTAGAACGAGCCAGTGCCCGCGAGACCGCAGCTCGCGTAGCAGTAGGAGCTATTGCTAAAATCCTCTTGCGACAATTTGATATTTACATAATTAGTCATGTGATTCAGATAGGAGAAGTAAAAGCTAAAGTTGAGAATAAAAGTTTTGATGAGATTAAAGAAAGAATCTTAATTTCACTTCTACGATGTATGGATAAAGAAGCAGAGGCAGAAATGATTAAATTGATAGAGCAGGCAAAAGAAGCGGGAGATACTTTAGGTGGAATATTTGAGGTAATGGCTATTGGTGTACCAATTGGGTTAGGAAGTTATTCGCAGTGGGATAAACGATTTGATGCAAGATTAGCATTTGCGGTAATGAGTATTCCTGCTATTAAAGGTGTGGAAATTGGGTTAGGATTTGAATGTGCTAAAACACCAGGTTCTGCTGTTCATGATGAGATATTTTATAGCAGTCGTAAAGGCTTTTTTAGAAAAACCAATCGTGCAGGTGGTTTAGAAGGTGGGGTGACCAATGGACAACCAGTTGTCTTACGGGCAGCTATGAAACCAATCCCTACCTTAAGAAAAACACTTGCCTCTGTTAATTTCCAAACCAAAGAACCTACAATGGCAAGTTATGAGCGGTCAGATGTATGTGCAGTACCTGCTGCCTCTGTAGTAGGAGAGGCAGTAGTAGCAATAGAGTTATGTAAAGCAATGCAAGAAAAATTCGCCGGCGATAGTATTCAAGAAATGAAAAAAAATTACCAGAATTATATGGAATATGTGAAGAGGATATGATACTGGCATTGGAATTTGAAAAATTTCCTATGAAAGATAATTTTTACACTAAACAGTAACCGTTCAGGGTTCCCGGTTCAAGGTTCAGGGTTGGGTGTGTGTTCCTAAGTTGATTTGCTTAGCTGTTTGTCAGGATTTGATATTTTTAAAGCATTTATACTCAACACCGTTACAAATTGCGATTTTAGAAACGGCTCACTTTAGCGTGAAAGCTTGCAGTTAAAAAATGGAGTTGAAATTAGAAAGTAGAAATTGGGGAGAGCAGTGAAAGTTTAATTTCCAATTTCTAATTTCCAAAAGAAATCACCGTGAAACGATGAAAATAAACCGTTCCTAAACAGCTCAGTTAACGGCAGTGTTCAGTATAATCTTTATCGATTAGTAACCTTGAACCCTGAACCTGGAACCTTGAACCTGATAAACTGCAAAATTCTTAGCTACCTGAACGGTTACACTAAACAAGACTTTTCTACTAATCAAAGAAGGGGTCGCTTCCACACAAAGTGAGGGCTATCTTGCGGTGATATGGTTTCCTATTTCTAACCGTACAGCGCGAAAAAATTAGAGTAGGAGAAAGTAGATGGGATTGGTAGTTCAGATAAGTAACTGGATTAATTCACAGGTAAAAAAGGCTAATGCAGAAGGTATAGTTGTCGGACTTAGTGGAGGGATTGATTCATCAGTAGTAGCTGCTTTATCAAAGAAGGCTGTGGGGGATAAACTATTAGGATTGATAATGCCATGTCAGAGTGAATCTATTGATGAAAAGTATGCCCTTCTTGTTGCCTCTTGCCTTAAGATTAAAACAGAACGGATAGCATTAGACACTGCTTATGAAAAGTTGTTGGAAGCTTTTCCTTCAGGCAATAAGTTAGCTGTGGCTAATATTAAACCAAGATTAAGAATGCTTACCCTATACTATTTTGCCAATAACCTCAACTATTTGGTTGCTGGGACCGGAAATAAATCAGAGATTATGGTTGGGTATTTCACGAAATATGGGGATGGTGGAGTAGATATTCTGCCTCTTGGGGGACTATTAAAAACGCAGGTAAGACAATTAGCCAGAGAACTTGACATCCCAAAAGAGATTTTAAGTAGAGTGCCTACCGCTGGATTGTGGCACAACCAGACTGACGAATGGGAATTAGGTATTACTTACGAAGACTTGGATAAAGTACTAAAGGTAGTATTAGAGTCTAAAAAGACCACAAATTTACCACATGACCTAATAGCCAAAGTTAAAGGGTTAATTAAAACATCTGAACATAAAAGAGCGTTACCTGCAATATTTGGTGGTGTATGACAATAGTAACCGTTCAGGCTATATATCAAAAATGTAAGAAAGGGGATAAGGAGATAAGATAATAGAAATAGATTGAAATTTATTGAATTCGAAGAATGTTGCGAAGCAAAAATAGGTAGGAATTGATTGTGGGAAACAACAAATTTCCATAAATTTCTATTAGTTTCTACGTAACCGTTCAGGGTGTAATGAAGGGAAAAGGGGAAATAGTGGGAAAAGGGGAAATTTATTTTTATGGAGAGGGATTTGATAGTTATTCTGGTCGTTCCCACATTATAGTCTTTGCAAAAGTAAGTTCCTCTTTTTGGAGTGCGGTAGCTTGCTACCGCTTTGAGCAAAGCGCAAGCAATCTCTCGCCGTCCAAAGCGAAAGCAAGCTTTCGCACTCCACATTTTAAGAGAAAAGTATGTTCAGTATACTCAGTGAGCAGTGAACAGTCAGCAGTAAGCAGTGAACCTACTGATCACTGTTCACTGAACATACTGATCACTGAAAATTAAAATTTGAAATGAAATTCTTTAATATTTTCCCCTTTTCTCCTACTTTTCCATTTTCCCTTATTTACACCTGAACGCTTACGTTTCTACTAATTTCAATTTTTTTAATAATATCTCCCTATCTCCTTAATCTCCACATCTCCTTTTGTTACACCATCTGAACGCTAAAAAATAAGATTATTCTTGACTAAATATTTCCCTTATGTTATAATTTAAACACTATAATTTGGTGCTGTAGTATAAAGCTGCTAATCTAAGGTTATGTGAATGAAAGCTTCATGGAATGATATTCTAATTACATGTATAGCCCATCAAGACAGAAATCCGACTTACTACTCAGAAAGGATATATTGATTACATAACAACTTGCTGTAGCCGACCTCGCTTACGCTCGGCGGCTGAGCTATATCGTTAGGTGTATAGTTACATCGTTAGGCACAAGAAAAGGTAGGTACTATGTATGAACAGTATATTGCAAGAAACGGAAAAACTGTTATCTACTATGAATAGGGCAGAAAAGGCTCAAGTGCTTCAATGGATAGTATGTGATCTTGGCGATGCCTTTCCTGATATTGAAAGTACTAAAGATGTCTGTGGTGGGGAAGCGTGCATTGTTCGCACCAGAATTCCTGTATGGGTTTTGGTTCAAGCTAGACGATTGGGAGCAAGTGATGCAGATCTGCTAAGGTGTTATCCAACTTTGCGGGCTGAAGATTTGGCTAATGCATGGGCATACTTTCGTTCGCACCGAGATGAAATCGAGCAGGAAATTCGCGAGAACGAGGGGGCCTAAATATGGCGAGACTATATGCTAATGAAAATTTCCCTCTCCCTGTTGTAGAAGAACTCCGTCGATTAGGACATGATGTGTTGACCATTCAAGAAATGGACAAAGATAAACAATCAATATCAGATGAAAAGGTATTGGCTTTTGCGAGTGAGCAAAACAGGGTTCTCTTAACGCTGAATCGTAAGCATTTTATTCGTTTGCATAATGTCCAACCAGGACATGCAGGTATAATCGTATGTAGTTTCGATCTTGATTTTGTATCTCAGGCTCAACGAATCCATAAGGCTATTGAGTCACAACAACAGCTTCCCAATCAACTTATTCGCGTTAATCGTCCTATGCAAATAGGTTAATGGAGCCTAACAAATCGCTGCACCTGACAGCGGGCACTGGGCGTGAGTGAGATAGTTTTGTGGTTTACCAGAGTTTTTATCTTGCTTATGAAAGTTTAGTGGTAATTCTCCCCGCTGGGAGTGAGTGCTATCGTTAGCCAAAAAATTAGAGGGAGATCAGTTTATATGAAAAAATTACGATTGTATCTTGATTCGTCAATATTGGGTTGGTCATTGAATCGTGGTAATCCCACTCGCTTTGCTGAAGCCAACTTACTTTTGCAGCAAATTGCTGATGGAAGGTTTATCGGAGCTTATTCTTGGATTAGTGAGCAAGAGATCGAATCTGCACCAGAGCATATTGCTAAGAGATTATGGCAAAAGGTTGAGGAAGCAAAATTAAAAAGGGTCCCGATTCGTCTAAGGAAACAAGAAGATGAACTTGCACAAACATACTGCGACAAGAAAATTGTACCTTCCGATTTTAAAGCAGATGCTCTTCATATTGCCATTGCAACCCTGTGGAAAGCTGATGCATTAGTAAGCTATAACTTTGAACACATTGTGAGTCTTGAAATTATGGTTGCAGTGAACGAGGTAAACAAAGCACTTAATATAGATAAGATTTTTCTCTGTCAGCCTCAGGAGGTGATAATCGGTGGAAGTTAAAGAGAAAGTATTTTCTTGTTTAAGCTGTGGAGTTGACACGGGCTGCCCAAACAAGCTTATTTGCGATAGATGCAGAACACTAAAGAAACAGAAGGCACCTTTGCTTCATCGACAAAAAGTTGTAAAAAAGAGCCGACTTCGGCTAACAAATCGTAACCGTTCAGGCTATATATCAAAAGTGTAAGAGTGCCTTAAGAAAGTCAAGTTTTATTTTTGGCAATACTTTCCCTTTGCCCTTCTGAAGTCTATTTTCCCCAGGAGGACTGAGAAAGAATATAT
>JBFMDD010000266.1:0-3096 GCA_040754115.1 bacterium | reverse complement strand
TTAAATCTTAAATATGATAAAACGAAGGACGATAGAACTATTATTATTTTACTGCAGCAAAATAAACAACTTGATTTTATTGCACAGCCCTACAGACCGGATGTTTTGACTGGAGAGTTGTCTGTGGTCATAATTAATGGCATCCCCCTCTATGGCATTAAGAGATTTCCTGGAATTTTTAGTGAAAAATCAAAACCAATCTATATAAAATTTGCTAACCTGCCAGATGCAATAAAAAAAGAAGTAGATATATTAGAGACATTTTTCCTAAAGAAATTTGGCGTTTTCCCTAATATATGCAGAGTTGATTTCTTAAAGCATGATATTGATTATGAAATTTTAGAGGTAGAGTTAATAGATCCCGATTTATTCTTTAGATACATACCAGAAAACATGAAAGAAATGGTAACTTTCATGATTTATAAATCGTTTGTTAAATAATTTATTTTTTTATTAATCCATGTTTAGAAAAGGAGTTTCAGCGCTTATCATTAACAGCAAAAATGAGTTTCTTTTAGTCAATCTGGAGTCTTTTAAAGACAAGTATTTTGCAATACCTGGTGGTGGAGTTAAAAAGAATGAAAGATTAATAGATGCTGTATATCGAGAGATAGACGAAGAACTGGGAATTAAGCAAAGATATCTACGGATTATAGGTCAAAGCGATGTTCCAGTTAGGTTTAAATTCAAAGTAATTAAGATGAATCGTAACGGCAAGAATTACAAAGGTTCAGAAAGATATTTTTTTGGATTTCAATTTATCGGCACTGATAGTAAAATAAAACCAAAAAAAGGTGAAGTAAGGACCTATAAATGGGTTCCTTTTGATCAGTTAAAAGATTATTTATTATTTGATAACCAACTGCAAGAAACATTAGTGAAAATAAAAGAGATATTTCCTGAATTTAAATAACAAAATGCATAAGTTCAAAGTCCAATATGTTATGGATTAATACAATACATTCTATCTTATGATAAATTACAATAATAAACCAACACTTCTTTTTGTAGAAGAATACGAAAATACGCTTTCAAGAAGCGTCGTATCAAATAAAACTATTAATTTAGTTTTAATAAGATTTAAGCAAAATATGTTTTTTAACCGAGCTCACCTTAACATGACTTCCGACATCCGTTGTTTTATTTTTGACAAAACAAAGCCTGTTGAGTATGAAGTTGAAAGATTTAGAAGATTCTGCGATGAAAACGGGATCGCGGTTGATTATTTTTATAATGACTCTGAATACAATCAAGAGGTGATTCAGAAATTTGCTTCAATACTTAAACTTCCAGGTGCGTTAAATGAGCATCAAGCCCGTTGTGTAAGAGATAAAGTAACAATGAAAGACAAACTACAAGAATTTGGTTACCGAACAATGCATTACCAAGAACTAACTTCCATTGATGACGCGTTGGATTTCGCTAAAAAGCATGGAGGTTTTCCTTTCATCGTTAAGTGGCGTAGAGGACTTTCATCAAAAGAAGTATATAAGATTGAAAGCAGAAATCAATTAGATGCTCTTCAGCTTGACTACTCTGGACGGCGATACATTGCGGAAACATATTGTCCATATTTGATATGGAGCTTTGATTCATTAGTCCAAGACGGAAAGGTTATAGGAACCTTTCTTACGTGGCTTCCGTATACCAATCTTAGCTTTGCCGAGAAGAAAGACAAGTTTGCTCAGATTACCGTTGCGGAACATCCAAAAAATATTAAATTCGATGGAAAAAAAATTACTCAAAAAATAGTTAGTGAGATTGGTTTAAAAAATGGATATATAGAAATCGAGTTCTTTGTTGATCCTTACGGACAACCCATAATTTGCGAAATTGCATGGAGAACTGCCGGAGAAAATATGTTATCAAATCAAAGTCTAGCCTTTGGGGTAGATATTTGCTCTTTATTAGTTGACATTATAGTTGGAAGAAAGATTCAGCCGCTTCCACTGAATGGTCAACAATGTGTTGGTGATATGTTTTTGCCTTTAATTAATGGTACCATTACTAAAATTTCTTCCTATAATGAACTAAGTGGTCTTGAAGGAGTGATCAATGGTAATATTAAATATAAAATAGGAGATGTTATTAAATCAAAAAGACAATATACGGACTGCGCTGGCTGGATTCAAATTGCTGGAAAAACCGCGGACGAGGTTCTGAATAGAATGTTAAAGATATATGAGAAGTTTGAAATTATAACAAACTAAGCAATCAAATTTCATTTTAATAAGGTGTTTTTAATAAATCATAGAAAGAATTATAATAAAGTAGGCATGAAAAAGTTCAACAAAATAGCCATTATTGATACAATTAAGATTACAGAAGGAGCAAAAAAAGAAATTCAGCATGATTCAAATGCTCGTATTATTTATCCTGAATTTGACACAAAAAATGAGACGGAAATTTATCAAAGAATTAATGATGCTGACGCAGCTTTAGGTAATTGGCACTCAACAATAAATACTTTCATTTTAAAACATACCCCGAATCTTAAATATGTAGGAATTTGTGGGACATGTTTAACAAATATCGATCTAGAGGCAACAAAAAAACACAACGTCGTTGTAAAAAATGTTACTAACTATGGCGATTATGCTACTGCTGAATATATTATTGCTCAACTACTTAATCTCTTTAGAGGATTTTGTAAGCACAAATGGAGAGATGATCCAAGAGAAATTTATTCAAAAACAATTGGAATTATTGGACTAGGGGCAGTGGGGCAAAAAGTTGCTAAAATAGCTTTAGGGTTTGGAATGAAAGTTTTATATTACAGTAGATCTAGGAAGATAGAATGGGAGGAAAAAGGAGTTCAATATTCGCCTATTAATGATTTATTTAAGAAAAGCGATATCATATCTGTACATGTTCCTAAAAATACTAAAATAATCGGAAAACATGATCTAGAAAAAATTGGTAATAACAAGATTATAATTGACACCTGTTTAGGAAGCATTTACAAAGATATTGCTGCAGTTAGGTTATGGCTTGAAAATAAAAATAATTTTTTAATAAGAGATTATCAACCTGAAATAAAAGAAAAACTCGGTAATTCTGAAGGGTTTATATATACAGAAGATGTGATAGCAGGAA
>JBFMDD010000265.1:0-5437 GCA_040754115.1 bacterium | reverse complement strand
TTTTTTATATTTACTAATATCTAATAAATATATTATACCAGAAAGGGGATAAGGAGATAATGGCGATATGGAGATAAGATAATAGAAATAGGTAGAAATTGATTGTGGGAAACAACAAATTTCGGGACGGTTCACTATTGTTTGAAAGTTTGCGGTTAGAAAAGGGAGTGGAAATTGAAAGGTAGAAATTAGAAATTGGAAATTAGAAAATTGGCATAGAATTAGAAGTTTTTCTTTCCATTTTCGAATTTCCAATTTCATACAAGTAAATATCCGAAAGAAATCATAGGAAACAATAAAATGAACCGCCCCAAAAAATCACAGATTATGCCCATGTTGAGTATAATAAAAGGAGTGATTGAATAATGCCTGTAATAGCAAGGTTCTATGGTATCGTCGTTAAGATGTATTTCAAGGAGCATGGTGTTCCACACTTCCATGCTATTTAGGGCGAGTATATTGGTGTCTTTGACATCAATACATTAGAAATGATTGAAGGGGATTTACCTAACAGAGCTCAACGGATGGTTAAGGAATGGGCTGATAAGTATCAGTCCGACTTACTTGAGATGTGGGAAACCCAGACTTTCAAGAAACTTCCTGGGATCGAGTGAGGTGTAACAATGAAGGTATATCCAAAAGTAAAAACGGTTAAACCTCAAAGTGACAAGCGGCTGCTTGTTACATTCGATAACGGCTTACGTAAACTTTACGACTGTAAACCGCTGCTTACCATAGATGCTTTCAAGCCACTCCAAGAAGAATGGATGTTTAAAACGGTTCAAAGGGATGCTGGTGGTTATGGTGTAAGTTGGTGTGACGAAGTAGTAGATCTCAGTGAGTCGGAATTGTGGGAAAATGGACAATTGGTATAACAACTCGCTGCATCCAACCCCGCTTACGCTCCGCGGCTGACCTCAGTCGTTCACTCGTTAGACAGACCGGGGAAGACAAGAAGGAGATCAATGTAAAAGTTAAACTCACAAACAGCCAGAATCAGTAAGACAAATTTTAAACGGTATGAGACAGAATGATAGTAGTTTCTAAGTTGATAAGTGCGTAATTACACAGAGTAGAGAATACAAAGTATGTTGTGTAAGCAAAATTTATTAAAATTTCTACTCATAACGAATAACTTTCAAATTCCATACATTAAAATAAATTTCGGGACGGTTCATTTTATCGTTTTTCCTATGATTTCTTTCGGATATTTATTTGTAAGCGTCCACAGAAAATTGAAATTGGAAATTAGAAATTGGGCTTTTACTTCTCTCCCTAATTTCTAATTTCGAATTCCCAATTTCAACTCTCTTTTCTTTCCGCAAGCTTTCAAACAAAAGTGAACCGTTCCTAAATTTCCCATTTCCCCATTTTCCCTTCATTACACCTGAACGGTTACCAAAGTTTGGTAGTAATTCTCCCCGCAGGAGATGAGCTTTATCGTTAGAAGTATGGAGACAGAAATGGATAGTTCTACATGGTTTAGTATTGCTTTAATAACTTACGGATTAAGTGCTTTTTTATACATGGGACTTTTACTGTTCAGAGCGGTTAACTTTGGCAGGGCAGCTATTTTTGTAATCGGAGGTGGAGTTTGCGCCCATACGGTAGGTTTAGTGATAAGAACAATTACTGCTGGTCATGCACCTTTCTCCAATCTATATGAATCCATGGTTTTTTTCTCCTGGGCAATGGTGATAGTTTATCTATTTATTGAATACCGCTATAAATTGAATGTAATTGGGGCTTTTGTCAGCCCAATTGCTTTTTTAGCCATTGTGTATGCCTCCATGCTTCCACCTGACTACAAGAAGATTACCCCACTGGTTCCGGCTTTACAGAGCTATTGGTTAGAGATACATGTCATCACCTGCTTTTTAGGCTATGCGGCTTTTACTATTGCCTTTGCTGCAAGACTGATGTATTTAATCAAAGAGTGGGTTTCTAAAAACCCCGCAGGTTTCTATCAAAATCTACCAGCAGAAGATTTGCTTGATTATATCAGCTATAGAACAATTGCTATTGGTGTTGTGTTTCTAACGCTTGGCATAATCACAGGGGCTATCTGGGCAAATTATGCCTGGGTAAGTTACTGGAGTTGGGACCCAAAAGAGACATGGGCATTAATCACATGGCTTATTTATGCTATCTATCTGCATACTAGGGTAACTGTTGGCTGGCGAAAGAAAAAAGCTGCATGGCTGGCTATTGCCGGATTTATTGCGGTTATATTTACTTATTTGGGAGTGAATTTCTTGCTGCCCGGATTGCATAGCTATGTATATTAAGTGTAACCGTTCAGGTAGCTAAGAATTTTGCAGTTTATCAGGTTCAAGGTTACTAAGCGATAAAGAGGGATGGTTCATTTTCGGGCAATTTCCTATGAGTTATTTCGAATATCTATTTGTAAGTGTTCACAGAAAATTGAAATTGGAAATTAGAAATTGGGCTTTCCCTTCTCTCCCTAATTTCGAATTTCCAATTTCCACTCCATTTTCTAACCGCAAGCTTTCACGCTAAAGTGAACCGTTTCTAAAATCGCAATTTGTAACGGTGTTGAGGAACCCTGAACGGTTACAATTAAGTTATATAATGAGCATTGAGGCTGACATTTTCTTGAGATAGGTCACACCCTAATACAGTTATTCCTTGCTTGCCTTGTTTTAAATCAATAGTAATTAGTATTTCCTTTTGGTCTAAGATATTTTTAACTTTGTGTGAATCAAAATCTACTCCCTGTCCATTTTTCACTATTAATTCTTGCTCAAAGAAAATATCTATGATATCAGGATTTATCTCCACGCCAGAATACCCACAAGCGGTTATAATTCTTCCCCAGTTAGGGTCTTTTCCGTAGAATGCGCATCTAACTAAGTGAGATTTAGCAACACTCATAGCTACCTGTTTAGCCGCACATAAAGATTTAGCCCTTTTTACATTTATCTTTAGAAGTTTAGTTACCCCTTCCCCATCTTCAACTATTTTTTTAGATAAGTTTAAACATAGCCAATCCAAGGCATGTTGGAAAGTCTTAAAATCTTCACTAAGTGGTGAAATTATCTCATCATTTCCTGCTAACCCATTGGATAGAAGTATTACCATATCATCTGGACTCGTATCTCCATCTATAGTGATTAAGTTAAATGATTTATTTACCGAGGTCGTTAATGCTTTTTTTAATAGTTGGTTACTGATAGTTACATCAGTAGCGATAAAAACTAACATGGTAGCTAAGTTGGGACATATCATTCCTGCACCTTTTGCCATCCCAGCTATTCTTGCCTTAATTCCTTTAGTTAGCTCAAATTCTAAAGCTGCTTCTTTAGGTTTAGTATCCGTAGTCAAAATAGCCCACGCTGCATCATCACTTTTTGTACTCAAGGATTTAACTACCTCTTTTATACCATTTTCAACCTTATCCATAGGAAGAAAATCTCCAATTATACCTGTTGAAGCAACTAAGACAGTTTGTAGTGGCACTCCAAGTTCTTCTGCGGTAATTTGTGTCATCTTCTTAGCATCTTTTAGCCCTTGCTTTCCAGTACAGGCATTTGCATTTCCACTATTAATGATAATGGCGTGTATTTTTTTAGATGTTTTTAGATGTTCCTGAGTAACAATCAAGGAGGCTCCTTTGAGTTTATTAGTAGTAAATAATGCAGTAGCGGTAGCTGGCACTTTGGAATAAATAAGTGCTAGGTCTTTTTTTTCTGCCTTTATACCACAATGGATACCCGCAGTTAAAATACCATTAACCACAGTAATTCCACCAGTTAATTCTTTCATTTAATCATCCCCTTGGAACATAAAGCGAGGGCACACTCTCCCTCTCCAAAATATACTCACCATACTGAACATACTTATTCAGGAATGAGCTAAAGATTCACAAAACTCCTGCTCCTGATTTTGATTTTATAAAGTTTATAATTTTCTCTTCCTGTAAGATATACTTACTAACGTTACAAATTGCGATTTTAGAAACGGTTCACTTTAGCGTGAAAGCTTGCGGTTAAAAAATGGATATGAAATTAGAAATTGGGGAAAGAGGTGAAGACTTAATTTCTAATTTCCAATTTCTAATTTCCAAAAGAAATCACAGGGAAAACGATGAAAATAAACCGTCCCTAAATAGCTCAGTTAATGGCAGTGTCCAGTATAGCTTTATCAGCATCTTTTCTATTTTTTTCTAAATCTGGTCTCGAAATTTCTTAACTTCCTCAAACTCTCTTGTAAGTGCATCTGAATTAGCCTGTTCTATCAACTTCTGCCATTTTTCTAATATTTTTTTGAATTCAGAAATAGCATTTAATATTTCTTGTTGATTGGTAAGGCAGATATCGCTCCACATCACCGGATGACTTGCAGCTATTCGAGTAGTATCTTTAAATCCTGATGCTAATAAAGGTAAGATTTTTTTATCCTGCATTTTTGCCAAATCAGCTAACGAGGTAGCTACAAGATGAGGTAAATGACTTGAGTAGGCAATTAATTCATCATGGATCTCAGGCGTCATTTCTACTACTTTTGCTCCTATCCCTTCCCATAGCCAGCGGACAAAAGATAGTGCAGACTCATTAGTTTGAGAAATAGGTGTTATAACGCAGGTAGCTCCTTCGAATAAATCAGATTTAGCTGCCTCAATTCCTGATTCTTCAGAACCTGCCAATGGGTGTGTGCCGACAAAATGTACTTCACTTAAACTTAGAGAAGAAGTAAGGTTATGAACAATTTTTTTCTTAGTACTGCCGACATCCATAGCAATAGTACCTATCTTTAAATAAGGCACCATCTGGGTAGCAATTTCTAAGATAGAATTAACTGGTGTGGCTAAAATGACCATGTCTGCTCTTTTTACACCAAAATAAATATCTGTAACTACCGAATCTACAGCACCTAATTTTAATGCCTGTTGTAGTTTTTCCTCTTTCCTCCCAATTCCAATTATATTTTGGACTAAATTAGACTTTTTTAAAGCTAATCCTAAAGAGCCACCAATTAACCCTACACCAATTATAGCTACAGATTTTATCTGCTTCATCTCACCACCTCCCAAAAATTTGCCACCTGTGCAGTTAACTTTAGACCTGTGTAAAAATTAGTAGAAACTAATAGAAATTTATGGAAATTTGGGATGGTTCATTTTCGGGCAATTTCCTATGAGTTCTTTCGGATATCTATTTGTAAGTGTTCACAGAAAATTGAAATTGGAAATTAGAAATTGGGCTTTTCCTTCTCTCCCTAATTTCTAATTTCGAATTTCCAATTCCCACTTCCTTTTCTAACCGCAAACTTTCAAACAATAGTGAACCATCCCGAAATTTGTTGTTTCCCACAATCAATTTCTACCTATTTCTATTATCTTATCTCCATATCGCCATTATCTCCTTATCCCCTTTCTGGTATAATATATTTATTAGATATTAGTAAATATAAAAAA
>JBFMDD010000264.1:0-2944 GCA_040754115.1 bacterium | reverse complement strand
AAGATATAGCGACAGCAATTAAACAATCCGACCCATCGAAGCTAAAAATAACCATCTGTGGGTCAAGTTCTACGGGATATATTGAGGGTAAATTTGATGCTGACGGCAACTTTCTGGTTTATGACCAAGCTACCGCAGCGGTGGGCACGACGACAAGCAATTTATATATAAAAGTTGGTTCTGAATGGGTAGCAGTGCAGGGGATTGCTAATCGTATTTACACAGAGGAAGATTTTGGTTATAGTCATACTTATTTTAAGACAGTTGGAGCTACTACTACTGCGACTGTAATTTCGGCAGTTGCTGGACAGAAAATTTATCTAAAAGGATTTATGATAAGCAATACTTCCGCAACTGATGCTGTAGTTACATTTTTCTTGGGTGGAGTTGAATTTTGGAAGCTGTCTGTAAACAATAAGAGTGTATCGGGTTGGTATGATGGAAAAATAAGTGCATCTTCAGAAGCACTTACTGTAACTACCAGTGCAGGGGATATAAATATTCGGGTTCAATATCTACAACAATTATAGGAGATTTAGGATGAAACAATTATTTTGGCTTCTAATTTTAAGTTTCTTTTTTAGAGTAGGATATGCGGATACAAATACTACGACAGGCACAGATACGATAACAGGAACAGCAGCAGTTGGCACGGTGACTACTCCAGTCGCACAGATTTATGGAATACGAATTATATCAAGTAAACCTGAATATAAAGCGGGTGAACCATTAGACTTGAAGGTGATGGCTAATTGGTCTAATGGTAGTCAAACATTGCTTACTGAAGGGTTACAATGGCAGATAGAAGGGACTATAACTGAAGCGGAAAAGCATACCATAAATTGCACTTACAAGGATTTCAAAACATCTGTTGAGGTCAACATAGTGCCTTCTACATTAGTAGATTTTCAGATTATACCAGCAAAAGATATACCTTATGGACGGTGGATACCTATAAATTTATGCAGTGTCATAGGCTATGATGAGTATAAAAATGCCATATTATCTGTAGAATATAACATTGCAATTAAATTAAATAATAGTTCATTTTTTGCTCAGAAATTAGGCACAAAAACCATTAAAATAGGTAGGCAGATTATAACTGCGAAAGACCTATCTAATGGTGTTATAATCAATCCTGCTAAAAAAGAAGTGCTATTATATGATAACGGTATCTATACTGCTACTATTGAGGTTAATGGTATTCAGAAGCAATTTACCTTCAAGACAAATTTTCAACCCGTTAATATCCCACATTCTCTAATCGAATTGGACATTGACAATGGTTATTACATAGTTGAATTTTATTATAATGGGCATATTGTAAGAAAACAATTCACTATCCAACAAGACTGGATAGATAAATTTATGTCTTTGAACATTTACGATTGTTTGGAAGTCATCTGTTGGATGGAACTTGCTATTGATGAAGAAGCAAGGAAAATCCAAAAGAATATGATGTATCAAGCAATTGAGAATATATTTAAGCCGTTAATTGGAAGGTAATTATGTTTAAGAAAGTATTATTAAGTTTAGCAATATCAATATTTCTAGTTACACCTGCGAGTGCTAAAATGAAATATTGGTCATCGCATCAAGTAACAACGACTGGAAGTCAAACCTGGACGTATTATCGTGATATAGTAATTACCAACCAAACTGCTGGAACATTAACAGATTATCAGGTGAAGTTAGAAATTCCATACGATTCTGATATGCAAACAGATTTTGACGATATTAGAATTACCGATATTTCTAATGTTTTGTTATCGGGACAATGGCGAGAAACTTATACTGCAAGTGGGACAGAAACAAGATTTGTCAAAATATCCACAATACTTCCTTCCGGTTCTGTGACTATCCGAATGCATTATGGGAATGCAAGTGCGAATTTGGTATCTTCAGTAACTAATACTTTTGTTAGAGAGATAAATGGAGCTCAACCTTTAAAAGGCGCTTGGAATTTAGATGAAGGTTCTGGAACTACTGCTAATGACACTTCTGGAAATGGGAATAATGGAACTTTACTTCCAGCAGGAACTGGGCCAACCTGGACAACTGGAAAATTTGGCAATGCTTTAAGTTTTGATGGAACTGATGATTATGTGGAATTCTCTGATAATAGTGCAACTGATTTTGGCGCAACAGATAGTTTTACCTTCCTACTCTGGGTTAAGACAAACCAGACCCCATCATGGGAAGCGCGATTTATAACATTCCGCGTAGGAGGGTCCCAACCATTAATAGATATAGGAGTTAATAGTAATGGTACATTCGGCCTACAGCGGGCACGGAGCTCGTCAGGTAGTGGTGATGAAGTTGGTCTGTCCACAACAAATAGTTATAATAATGGCCAATGGCATCATTTTGCCGTGGTAAGGGATGTTCCCGCTGATAAGTTTAGATTGTATGTAGATGCAAATTTAGATGGTGAGAAAATCGATTCTACCACAGGGCATTTTGATACTGTTACAAAGAGATTGGGTTTCTATTATGATGGCCAATATTATAATGGACTCATCGACGAGGTCCAGATTTACAAAAGTGCCTTAACTGCTGCAGAAATTTCTGATTTGTATGGCACTGGTGGTGATAGACACGGCTACACAACCACCAATTATCCAGGTAGAGTTTTAGTTAGAAACTATGCCTCTCCAGAGCCAACTTATACGATTGGTTCTGGAGAATTTACATCAAGTTATTCAGAATAAGAAGGAGGGATACAAAATGAAGAAACTATTATTAGCCTTGTTTTTGGTAGGAGGATTAAGCAGCTGTGCATTTGCGGAAGAAGTAGGAACAAAAAGCGTCCACTTTGGTTTTAGTGGGATGCGAATTAGCGACCACGAAGGAGTGCATAAATTTGCACAAGTTAATGGTTCTTTAAAGCCGAGCATAGAAGGGACAGATATTGATTGGAAAGATTGGCAAAAAAGAGGATATG
>JBFMDD010000263.1:0-23340 GCA_040754115.1 bacterium | reverse complement strand
CTCACACTACAAGAAAGATAGAAACTGATAGAAATATAATGGAAATTTATAGAAATTGATTGAAATTGGTAGTAAAAAACAATGAATTTCCATAAATTTTTGCTTCGCAACATTCTTCGAATTCTACTAATTTCAATTTATTTCTATCTTGCATTGTGTGATTTAACTCTCTTAAAAACTGATACATGAGTCTTTATTATTCTAACCATACAGCTCGTAAGTTTTCACGCTAAAGTGAACCGTTTCTAAAATCGCAATTTGTAACGGTGTTGAGTATAAACTATACAATTTGTTTTAAGAAATTTTTTAGTATTGTTAGCCCTAAACTTTGGCTTTTTTCAGGATGAAATTGAGTCCCATAAACATTTTCTTTGCAAATCATAGATGTAAATTTTATCCCATACTCAGTAGTAGTAGCAATAACAGATTCGTTATCAGGCTTGACATAATAAGAATGCACGAAATAAAAGTAAGAATTATCCGGTATTCCTTCTAATAAAGAGGCTTCTATCTTAAGTTCTGTATCCTGTCTCCTCTGAATCGTATTCCATCCAATATGTGGTACTTTCAATGTATCTGGGAATTTCACCACCTCTCCGGGAATTACATTTAGTCCTTCAGACTCCCCATGTTCATAACTTTTACTAAATAACAGATGCATTCCTAAGCAAATACCTAAAAATGGCTTGCCAGATTCTATTACACGGTGAGTGATGATATCAAGTTGTAATTTTTTTAATTGCAGTATTGCATCCTGAAATGCCCCTACTCCAGGTAAGATAATCCCTGCTGCATTAATAATTTTAAGTGGCGAGTTAGTAATTATTGCAGTACCACCCAGCTTCTCAATAGCTTTTTGTACACTTCGCAAATTTCCCATTCCGTAATCAATAATAGCAATTTGATGCATTTCAATATCTCCTACAAATCTTATCTATCTTCTCCATAAATATATTATTTTCAACTTCACTTCCAATTGTTACCCGAAGGCAATTAGCTATTCCTTCTTCACTTAAATTACGGATTAATATTCCTTCTTCAACTAAGTCTGAAAAAAGCGTATTTGCTGGGATGTTGAGAGTTTTAAATAAAATAAAATTTGCATCGCTTGGGTAAGGAATAATTCCATCTATTCCTTTAAGAAATGAGTATAATCTTTCCCTCTGAACCATTATCTTATTAATCTGAGGTTGTAAAAGGTATCTAAAATTTTCCATAGCACAAGTAGCTACCGCTTGAGAAAATGAATTTAGATTATATGGTAGTTTTACCTTGAATAGTTCACTGACTACTGCTTGATTAGCAATCAAATACCCGATTCGCAACCCTGCTAAACCAAATGCCTTAGAAAATGTCCTTAAAATTATCACTTTATCATAGCTATTAATCAGTGGAAGAAAAGTTTCCTTTGAAAACTCAAAGTAAGCCTCGTCAATAATTATTAAGCCCTTTGACTCTTCAACAATTCTTAATACCTTTTCCTTTGAAAAGCAGTTTGCGGTTGGATTATTTGGATAAGCGATAAAAACAATTGAAGGAGTATCCTTTGTTACTTTTAATATCTCTTCATCATTTAACTCAAATCCATCTTTTAGAGGTACCCCAGTAGAAGTAGAATTAGCAATTTGAGCTAATATCCTATACATAGCAAAGGTAGGAGTAGGGAATACTACCTGATTACTTTTAAAAGACAAGAGGATGTATAATATTAGTTCATCAGAGCCATTGCCAACTAAAATCTCCTCTTTGTCCAGTCCCAGATATAAAGCAATAGTATTGCGTAAATCATTAGCTTGTGGGTCGGGATAGCGGTTAAAACCTGTAATTTTCTCTTTAACCAATTCCTTTATTTCATCAGGTAAATCATAAGGATTTTCCATAGCATCTAATTTAATTGGGCAAGAAATATCAGGTAATTCATAAGGTTTTAATGTTTTAATATTTTCTTTTACTAATGATTCAAGTTCCATTAAGTTAGTTTTACAGCTCCTCTTTCATAAAGTTTGGGATGGTTCACTTTATCCCTTTTTTTATCTCTACATCCTTTTATTATAAATAATAAACTTTAATGCATATATACTATACTCAACACGGGCATAATCTGTGATTTTTGTAACTTAGATTCTCAGTTTCAGGGTTCACGCTTCCAGGTTCACGGTTGAAGGGTTAGCTTTCTAACCTTGAACTTTTGAACCTTGAACCTGACAACATAAGCAGATACAGAATTGTAAATTAGCCCTCTTCAAGTATAATAACACATTTTTAGTCAATGGTCAATAGAATATTTTTGTACGTGTAGGAGGAAAGATTGGTCTATTGGGGACGGTTCACTTTTGTTTGAAAGATTGCGGGTATCTTAACGACTCTAATTTTGGCGATTCGATTATAGGTTATCGGTTATCAGTAATCAGGTTATCGGGTAATCAAGTAGGGTAGGATACCGATTACCAGATTACCGATTACTGATTACCATCCTTGGGATGCAAGTGTAATCTAATCATATGGAATTGTCTGAAAATGAACCGTCCCGTCTATTTTTACATTTCCATACTGGGTTGTTGTAATGGAATGCTAACTGTAAATGTAGTTCCTTTACCAACTTCACTCTTTACATCTATTTTGCCATGATGATGTCTTTTGATAATCCATTGACAGATAGCTAATCCTAGCCCTGTCCCTTTCTCTTTAGTAGTAACAAATGCCTTAAATAGCTTTTTATCCTTAAGATATTCTTCTTTGATACCACAACCCGTATCCTTAACTTCTATGTTTACAAAGGCATCCTGTCTTTTAGTAGTGATTGTCAATCTACCTCCTTTAGGCATAGCCTGGAAGCTATTGAGAATTAAATTCATAAATACCTGTTTTAATTGGTCTTCATCAGCCATAACTTTAGGTAGATCAAGTTGATAATCTGTAATTATCCTGATTCCTCTACCTTTCCTTTCTATTAGTTGCAATACCTTATCAATTATATTTCCAATATCGACCAATGAGAATTTAGGTTCTGGGAGTTTAGCAGATTTTAAAAATTCTATTAGCATCTTGTTCATTCTATTTATTTCATCTGGCACAATCTTATTAAACTTATCTATAAATTCTGGGTCATTAAATTTAAGTGGTATAAGCTGAACATAATTGCTGATAGCGGCTAAAGGGTTTTTTAAGTCATGCGCTATCTCTGATGCAACAGTTCCTACCGCGGCTAATTTGTCAGTTTGCATAAGTTCTTCCCTCAATGCTAATTGTGCCTCAATAAGTTTAATATTTTCAATAGCTATCGCTGCATGATTGCCTAATGTCAGGAGTAATCCTATTTCATCATCATTAAAAATATCCCCTGATTGCTTATTACTTAGATTAAATATACCAATTAATTTATTGTGGACAAATAGAGGGATAGAAACATCTATGTTTAATTCCTCTAATCTATTCTTAGTCGGCTCATATTTTTTTAAAGCCTCTTGAGTGGTAATGAATCTTAACTCTACATTTTCCTTGAGAAATATATCTTGATATTTATATAGCCATTGAATAAGATAATCATCTTTACTAAAATTTATATTCCCTATCCCTTCTTTCTTTAATCCTTTATTTGTGTGCATATAAAACTTTTCTTCATCATCTGCTAAAAAAATAGATGCGGTATTTATATGCATTGTCTCTGTAACTCTATTTACAATCAACCTTAATAATTCATCTAAAGTAGCAATAGAGCTAATTTCATTAATCAATTTCTGTAACAATCTTTGATAATCAAGCCTTTCTCTAAAAAAAAGTTTATCTACAATAAGTTGAACTCTATTTCTTAGTGGCAGGAAGCTAACAGCAATGACCATAGCGGCTATTGCACTTACAAACAATGAGCCTGGTGGTGCTAATCTTACACCTAACAACCCATGAAAGGTACCTACAATTATACCATAGATGGCAGTGATAATGATTGTCAAAGTTCCATAAATAACACCTCTACGAATGATAATCTCAATGCCCATCAATCGATGTCGAACAATAGCATAGGCAATGATGCTAGTAAAAACTATAGTAGCAAAATTTCCTATTGGATAAATTTTTAAACCAAATGCTAATAAGAAATTAGTTGAGCCAATCAAGATGGCTAATAAAATAGCTATAAAGAAATATTTCATCTGCACTTTTTCAAGAGAAGTAGCAGTGGAGCTATACTTTTTAAAAACTTCAAATATGATATATAACATGCTCAAGCCAAAATATCCCATATAGATTTGATATCCTACTCCTAACTTTGGAACAAAGGTAGTCATAGTCTTAATATAATCAGTTGTATAAAACTTAGTCCAATGAAGGAAATAGAAGAATAAACTGATCATATAGACTCCATAAATTATATACATTCTTTTTTTATCAATTCTTTTAGTGAAAGCTAAAGTGAAATGAAGAGCGGTAGCTGGAAGGAACATAAGTCCAAGTCCAAATATATCTGCCCAATGCATAGCAAAAATCTTATTAGGAGCAAAACTTAAACCAAATAGATGAAAGTGCCAAAAGGCAAAGGATAGGGTTAATAAAAAAAAGGTTTTATATATTATATTCTTTCTATCTTTTAAATAAACAAAACTCCCTAAGCTAAAATTAGCTATAGTGCCAATAATTAGAGGTAAAGAGTGTGGATTTAAAAGCATTCCTATATAAGATCCAACGACAGTTGTAATTAGGATAGTAAATATTCCTATCTTTTTAATAAAATTCTCAAAATTCATTAATCGATACTTTGCTAAAGCATAAGAAATGAATACTATCAATATAACGGATGCAAAACTTCCCACTATCTCAAATCTTATAATCCCTATAGTAGGTAATATTAAATTAGTAGTTATTACTATTACTCCATATATAATGCCAGCTAAGAGTATATATTTAAGTTGAAGTTTGATAGAAAAGTCAGAAACAAGATAACTTCGAATTAAGTTATGCATTATTCCTATAAAAAAAAGTAGGGTATAGATAAGTAAGAGTAGATGAGCAGCACCGGGAACAAAACTTACTATGTGGTCAAATCTAACCTCTTTAAAAATGAGATTAGTTAAAGATAATATAGCAATAATTATAGGAGGCAAAAAAATTAAAAACAATTTTGTTCTTGTAAAAATTATTTTTTCTTTAGGGAAAATTAAAGAAAAATATAAGAAAAGAGATGGAATAAAACAAGGTATTGTACAGGTTAATCTCCCCCAAAAAAGGATTTTAGATGTATCTGTAGAATTTCTGGCTACTAAGGTAGCAAAGTTCCAAAAAGCTAAACATAAACAAATAATTAAAAAAGTACAATTAGCTTTACTTTTTCGGTCACTCAGATAAACTGATATTCCTAACACTCCATTTGCTATCAAGAGTATAAGAAATATAATGTTAAGTTCTACATTCACTTTATCCCTCACAGATTAATGATGTTGTATTCTAATTAAAATTAAATTTGTCTAATTTTCTTTCTTTTTTTAATTGGTAAAAGTGCCCATACTTCTTTTTGATATTCTATATATGCATCACCAAATCTTTTGACCAACTGTTTTTCCTCAATATTAATTCTTAAAAGAATTATAGAAGTATAAATAATGAATGTCATTCCAAGCGTATAGTATGAATTTGGAATGAGAGGTATGGCTAAAAATTCAATTATACCACTTAAATAAGCCGGGTGTCTTAAATATTTATAAGGACCCTCTTTTATTAATTTATGGGATTGTCTGATTTCAATATGAGCACTCCAATATTTATCCAGAGATTTAATTGCCCAATGTTTAAGTAAAATTCTAATTACAACCATAATACATCCAATACCACTAATTATTAAATTAATTTCCCGTTTAATCACAAAATATTCTATTATACTACTAATAATCAATAATATATAAGCAAATAACAAAGCAGGGAATGTCCATTCTGCATATATATTACCAGCAATCTTTTTTTTATCCGATAAAAATGTCTCCATAATCCGTTGAATACATATTATAATGATAATGATTATAAAGAAAATGGTAAAATTCATTTTTAGGTATCCTTAACTTTATATGCCTCATGTGCATTTATTATACTTAGATAAAATTTCTGTACCATTTCTGATGAAAAGAATTTCTGAGACTCTTTAGAAGAATACACCTTTCGATATAACTCTGCTAAGCATTGACAGAACTTCTCAATGGGTAATTTAGTAGGCAGAATTGGATGAAAGAAGTCAAATAATTCATAGTTATAGGTAATAAATTCATGATACCTTTTTTCATAAAGGTCTGTACCTGGAAAAGGAGTCAAAACAGTAAATACAGGATGGGCAAGTTCCATCTTTTTTACATACTCTGCTAATATATTAAAGTCATCCTCTGTGTAATCTGGAGCTATTAAGAAATAGGCTATCATTTCTATACCATTTTCATGTAGAATACGAATAGCCTCTTCATTATGCCGAACGAAATTAAGCTTATTCCTTTCTTTTAACTCTTCATCTCTAAACGACTCAACCCCAACAAGTAATAACTCAAGTCCAATTTCACGCCACTTCTCTATAATATCAGGTCTTTTGACTACTGTGTCTGACCTGGCATATAGTTTATATTTCTTTTTTATACCTTTTTCTTTGATTAATTGATATATTTCTTCTGCCTTCTTTACATTATGTAATGTATTATCATCCACTACATCAATATATTCTTCCTCTATCTGCATCAATTCATTTACTACAGATTCAGGTGTTCTTATTCTATATTTTCCATGAGTAATCTTCCACATAGCACAAAAATCACATCTAAATGGACACCCTCTTGAGATAACCATAGATGCAGAAGGACTCCATGAACCTCGAAAGTATTCATGACGGTATTTTTTAGTTAAATCCCTGTTTGGAATTGGCATTAGATCAAGTGATGAAAGTAACTCTCGAGGTGGGGTAAAATATAGATTTCCATTTTGAGGTAAAGCCAATCCCTTTACCTTCTTAAGGTCGCCTCTAATCTCATAGGTATCTATTAATTCTTTGAAGGTAATCTCCCCCTCACCAATAATAATAACATCTACAAATTCTTTATTGAAATCCTCTGGAACCATAGTTGCATGATGTCCTCCGATAATAGTTAGTATTTTGGGATTGTATTTTTTGACTTGTTGCAGGATTTGATTTGCAGTATAAACTCCAGCAGTGTAACTTGTAGTAGCAACTACCTCAGGTTGGAATGAATTTAATTCCTCCATTAAAATAGCATCTAATCCTAATCGCATATCAAGTATTTTTACTTCACAGTGAGGGATAGTGGCGGCTATTATTTCTAAAGCAAGCGGCTCATTAAGAACAACTAAGCCAGCAGCAATTACATTTGAGTTAATGGGTGGTTCTATTAATAATACCTTCATCTTTTATACCATAAAAAATAAAAAATGCCGATAGATTTTCCTCCTTCTATCGACACTTTTTATCAACAGGATTAAGCGGATTAATCATCTACTCAATCTGTTTAATCCTGCTGATATATACTGGATACTGCCATTAACTGAGCTATTTAGGCACGGTTCATTTTTATCGCTTTCCCTATGATTTCTTTTGGAAATTAGAAATTAGGTCTTCACTTCTTTCCCCAATTTCTAATTTCATATCCATTTTTTAACTGCAAGCTTTCACGCTAAAGTGAACCGGCTCTAAAATCGCAATTTGTAACGGTGTTGAGTATAAATTTTATGCAAACATAGGAATATATCTTTTTACTGCAATAGAAATATTACTTCCCCCAAGCCCAAAGGCATTTATTAGTGCAGCATTTATTTTTTTAGGACGAGAATGATTAGGTACATAGTCAAGATCACATTCAGGGTCTTGATACTCATAATTAATAGTAGGTGGTAGGAAATTATGGATTATACTCAATATTGTAGTTACAAATTGAATAGCACCTGCTGCGGCCAATGCCTGCCCAATCATTGATTTAATAGAGCTTATAGCCATTTTATAGGCATGTAAATCAAAAACCTTTTTAATAGCATTAGTCTCTTTTTTATCAGTCAGGCAGGCGGAACTTCCATGAGCATTAATATGGTCTATTTCTTCTGGAGCTAAATTAGCCTCTTGTAGTGCAATCTTCATAGCTCGTGCAATCCCATCTCCAGTAGGCTCCATATGGAATATATCATAGCCATCATTAGTTAATCCATATCCACTTACTTCACCATATATTTTTGCATTACGAGCTAAAGCATGCTCTTCTTTTTCTAATACTACTACTCCCGCACCTTCTCCTAATACATATCCATCTCTATCTCTTTCAAATGGACGACTGGCTTTTTTTGGTTCTTTATTTCGTGTAGATAAAACCCGTGTAGTACAGAATGAGCCAAAGGTAAGTGGATTAAGCGGTGCCTCTGCCCCACCAGCAAGCATTACATCTACCTTACCTGCCTGAATTGTATCGTATCCATAGGCAATGGCATTTAATCCTGAAGAGCAGCCAGCAGAAAGTGTGGTACTATGTCCTTTTATTTTTAATCTACTGGCAATTATTCCTACCGCAGAATTTGGATTCATACCAATAGCTAAAAATGGACTTATTCTATCAGGTTGTCCTCTTTTACAAAAAAGCCCATGTTGAGTCTCTGCTACATCCATTCCTCCAATGGCTGTACCAATAGCAATACCAATTCGATGTGCATTTTCTTCATTAATCTTCAATTGTGCATCTTCAAATGCCATAAGGGCGCAAGCTAATGCAAATTGAGCAAATTTGCTTATCCGATTGGCTTCTTTTCTCTCCATATAGTCTGGGGCATTGAAATGATTAACCTCTCCTGCTATTCTGGTAGGATATGAAGATGAGTCAAATCTTGTAAGTTTATCAACCCCGGATGTTCCAGATAATGTAGCTTCCCAATATTCTTTTTTACCACTTCCATTGGGAGCTATTACCCCTAAACCAGTTATAACCACTCTCCTTGCCATTTTGCTCTCCTCCTCCTTTTGAGTTTTTAGGAAAATTAACCATTTTTCTTATAACCTTTATCTCTCGTAATCTAAACTTCTGAATCGTTATTTTATATTATATATATTATAATGGTAAAAATAATTTTCTACTTTCTCAATAAGAAGAATAATATCGTTTTAGCAAAAATAGCAAGAAGAAAAAATTTATATATGTAAACGGCAAGATTTAATCTTAACCAGGAATTTTTAAAGGAATATGGATATTTTTTACACAAAATTTCTTGCATAATAAAAAGAAAAGTAAATATTTTTATTATTACATATTAAATATATTAGACTTATCAGATTGCACACTTTTTTGTGCACTGCACAAAAAATACTTTACAATTTCCTATTGACAAAATTCAAAATTTGTGGTATACTTATAATTAGAAACATGAAAACTTAATTCACTTATTTGGGAAAATATTATATAATATAAATGAAAATTTGTCAAGTAATTTTTAATTTTTTTTAAGGAGAAAAGTTAATGGAGATAATTAATTATTTATTATTAATAAGCTTAAGTCTTTTATTTGCAGGCTATGAAATTACTAATACCTGTCGAAAAATTATCAGAGTTTCTTTAAGAAAAGAAAAATTATTATTATATACTAAAATACCACTTGTGGGAATATTAGTTTTAATCTTTTTAAGTTTAATTGATTCCGTCAAGAGCTTATATACTATCTTTTAGTGTCGTGTTGAGGAAATTCTGCACCATTTTCAAAGATTATCACCCCTAATCAGATATAGGTGATGGGTGATGGGTAATAGGTAATATCCCCACTACCTACTACCCATAACCTATCACCTAAAATCTATCTCGAGCTCTATGACACGATACTGGTGCAAAACTTAGTCAACACGACATTAGTATTAAGAAAGTAAATCACCAAAGGGTTGGTGGTTAATATAAATGGCTCAGCGGGAGAAGAGTGAAAGGAAAAAATCAATAATTTCCTACCATATATCATTTCTGAGATGGGGGATTCAAGGGAGAGGTGAGCATTCTTCCTTTGAAATCACCCTTTATCAATCTTCTCCTGGTGAGCTTTTTTAGTAACTACGGGACGGTTCACTTTTGTTTGAAAGCTTGCGGAAAGAAAAGAGAGTTGAAATTGGAAATTCGAAATTAGAAATTAGGGAGAGAAATAAAAACCCAATTTCCAATTTCAATTTTCTGTGGACGCTTACAAATAAATATCCGAAAGAAATCATAGGAAAAACGATAAAATAAACTGTCCCCAGAAAGCTATTTTTCTTCTTCCATTTTAAAAGGTGGTTTGATATTTAATTCTTTAATTTTTAATAGGATGGTATTGCGATGGACATCAAGTAATTGAGCTGCTTTTGTTTGATTCCAACCTACCTTTTCAAGAATAGCAGAGATAAATTCCTTCTCAAATTTATCGCGTGCCTCTTTAAGTGTCAATCCTTGAGTTTTAATTGTTCCTTTATGTATGAAAAATTCCATAGGTAAATGTTTAGGTGATATGTAATCTTCATCCCCTGCTAATACAACTAACCTTTCTAAAATATTTTGTAACTCACGAACATTCCCAGGCCAGTAATATTCCTTCAATGTTTCCAGAGCCTGTGGAGTAACCCCTTTTATGTTTTTATTAAATCGTTGATTATATTCTTTAAGAAAATGTTGTATTAATAATGGAATGTCCTCTTTTCGTTCTCGAAGTGGTGGTAAATGAATAGGGATAACATTTAAACGAAAATATAGATCTTCTCTAAAAGTAGCTTGTTTGACAGCTTTTTTTAAATCAGTATTGGTAGAGGCAATTATTCTCACATCTATCTTAACAGGTTTTCTTCCCCCTATTTTTTCAATCTCTTTTGATTCTAATACTCGTAATATTTTAGCTTGTACCTCTAACTTTAGACTTGCGACTTCATCTAAAAATAGTGTTCCTCCTTGAGCTAGTTCAAATTTACCTCTTTTTAGATTATCAGGGTCTATAGAAGTTTCCTTTTCATATCCAAACAACTCACTTTCTACTAAGTTATCTGGAATAGTAGCACAATTAACTAAAATAAACGGATAATTAGTTCGTAAGCCATTAAAATGAATAGCCCTTGCTACTAATTCTTTCCCAGTACCACTTTCACCAGTAATTAGTACAGTATTATCGTTTTTAGACATTACCTCCATTATTTCATACACTTGCTGCATCATTGGGCTTTTACCAATAATATTAGCAAAACTGATAGGTTTTTCTGCTTCAATTGTGCGTAAGTAAGTTACTTCACGCCTTAGGCGTTGCTTTTCAAGTGCTCTCTTAATTATGATAGATAATTCATTAATATTCAGAGGTTTTGTAATGTAGTCATATGCCCCTAATTGCATTGCTCTAATAGAAGATTCTACTGATGTCTCCATTCCAGTAATGATAATCACTTCTATTTCCAAATCAATCTTTTTTATTTGTTGTAATATCTCCATTCCATCAATATCAGGTAAAATCAGGTCTAATAAGACTAAATTTATTTTTTTATCGTTGGTTATCTTTAATGCCTCTTCACCAGTAGTGGTAACTGATACTTCATAGTCATCTTTTAAAAGCGTCTCAAATGAGTCTAATATACTTACATCATCATCTACGACTAATATAGTAGGTTTTAAATTTGTCATTTTATATTCACCGAAATAGGGACGGTTCACTTTTGTTTGAAAGATTGCGGGTATCTTAACGATTCTAATCCTGACCTGTCCTGAACTTGATTCAGGACCAGGACAGGTTTTGGCAATTCGATTATAGGTTATCGGTTATCAGTAATCAGGTGATCGGGTAATCAAGTAGGGTAGGATACCGATTACCAGATTACCGATTACTGATTACCATCCTTGCGATGCAGGTGTAATCTAATCATAGGAAATTGTCTGAAAATGAACCATCCCCCCAAAATATGAATTTGGTCGATGTTTATTATAGCATAACTACAATAATTTGTCAAATTTTAAGTTTATTGAATCTGTGATTCAGACATAAAAGAAGGCGTAAAAGGAAAGTTATGTAAGGAATAGAGCAAATTGCCCCAAAAAGGAGTACTTTGAATAGAAGGAAGATAAAGTAGAGGTACTACATTTTTGCAAAAAGCTACATTTCACAACTCAAGATAATGTCCCAAATAAAATCCAACCACTACATTTTAGTGATGGCTATGTAATGAGGGGTATCAGAGGCCAGTTAAGATTAGACAACGCAAGGGAATTTCAGAATGTATTTTGTATCTGTTTCCTACCCCTTATATTTTCCCATGCAATGACCTCCATTGTTCCTGAGCCTCCTGTATCCAGGATACTAGTTGGTATGGCAGCAGGAGTTCCATCATCTAACTTAGTTACATTTTCAAAGCATAAGGCAAAGTCGTAACCATCACCACCACATTGGACTAAAGGTATAGTTACTTGGTCATCATCACTTTGATCAACAAATTCAATCCCATTTCCTGCCATAATAGACCCTCGTAATAACAAGTCCATTTGAAGTCTAATTTTACCTTCTTCAGAATACATCAATCCTCGCATAACCGATTGCGGATCCCAATCTGGAGCAATGTCTTCAAGTGCACCACCAGTCCATGTAAGAATTACATCATGTTTACTTAAAATGCTAAGAGTCCCTGTTTGGCTTCCTAATATGTCATTACTTTCTCTATCTACCACTTCTCCGTTATCAATAGTCCCCACATCGATATCATTTGTTTGGCTATTCCAGATAAAATCCGAAAAGGTGTTTCGCCCAATCCACTCTCCATTATTAGCAAATGGCCATATTCCACCTCTAATATCTATTCCTACATTTTCATTTAGATTTCTGTCTGAACCCATATAGTTATAATTTGGACCTCTTACAAAAACATATCCCTCATTATTTTTCACTGCGTCTTCATCATAAAAATTCCTCCCTTTCCCTTCAGAGGCAATTATTGCTCTGGTTAGATTCCCTTCACCACCATACATAATACAAATTGGTGTCCGACCATAACCAATTCGAATGTTTGTATTTCCTTCTGGAATATAAAATATAGTATAACCATCGCCTGTTTTATCTTGATAAATATCATAACCCCTTGGCGCCCATTGTTTAAATTCATTTGTAAGCAACTCAGATTTATATTCATTCCAGATAGAAATAATTCTATTATAAGGCGGGATCAATGATAGCTGGCCAGAATAATCCTTTGGTGCTGTATTATCTGGTAGTATATTGCCATTTTCATCTACTAATTTCCAATCCAAATTTCTCAGGTCTCGCAAATCTCCATCTACCCGTGCTTCTGAAGTAATATAATAATCAGCTATACTTTGAAGATTTTCTAATTTAAGGTCAGGAATATTCATCTTCCCATAGGTAGTAGATTCTATAACTCCTGATGATTGAGCATTTTCTGGTACAGAATTACCTTCAAGCGTTTGGAATTTAAATTGTGAATTTGGATCCCATCCATCCCCTTTCCCGTTTCCATGCTGGTCCGTAGATAATGTACATCCCTCGTAGTCTCCTGCAATACCTCCATTATTATAATTTCCATTGTCATTCCACCCTCCTTCCATATAGAGAACAGGATCTACTCTGCCACCAGATATATGGAGTCGTTCATTAATCCTGCTTTGATTTAGCTGACTACCACCACTATACATACCAAGGTTAGAAGTGAATTCAATTCCTAATCCTAATTTAATTATTACTTTTGCCACTCTTAGCTCCATTTTACTTGGCCATTTACCGCCAAAAATACCTGGAGTTCTATCTATCCCTAATGAGCAAATACTCCAGTAATTATCTCCTAATGCTACTTCTTCAGGACCTCTTTTAAGTTTAACTGCATATACCTGTGAGCCAAGACCTCCTATGCTAGCATATGTGGTTCCAGGCACTGTTGACCCTATTTGGATACATTCTTTTACATAATTCTCAGGATTTCTTTTATCAGAATTAAGCTTTTCAAAATAATCATAATTAGTGTTAAATAATGTACTTTCGGTTCCTGCAGGTTGCCAATTAGGGTCATTATCTAATTTTTGTTGTACACACCATATTGCGCGTTCTGCTCCTACATTAGCTGCATCTATCGCTTTTACACCTGCCTTATCTGCTAAAGTCTTACTGCTTTCACTTTGCACAGAGATAAAGAATGCTGTAGCGATTAAGAATAAAATCACCATTACTACAGCAGCAACAGTTAGTGCTATTCCTTTTTCCTGTTTTAAAAAGTTTCTTCTAATCATTTTATCTTTCCTCCTTTTCTAATTTTAGCCCCAGATTCACACAAATTAACACTCATAATCTTAATATAATATGGTGCATCTCTGGTTTTATGGGACGGTTCACTTTTGTTTGAAAGCTTGCGGATAGAAAAGAGAGTTGAAATTGGAAATTCGAAATTAGGGAGAGAAGTAAAAACCCAATTTCTAATTTCCAATTTCAATTTTCTGTGGATGCTTACAAATAAATATCCGAAAGAAATCATAGGAAAAACGATAAAATGAACCGTCCCGGTTTTATTTATTTTCTAATGCTAAAAGTTCCATATCTTTGGTTTAAAACTTTTAGGATTAAATAACTTAACAGTATCTTCAGATGGCACTAAAACATATAATCCTTCTTTCTCTGCATATCTTTCAGCCCCTTCTTCTATCATCATCCCTGATACTATACCTATAATTGGATAATCTTTATATTCTTCAAAGAACAGATAGAATTGGGGTATATCATTATTTATGAAATCAGTTATTTGGCGTGCATGAAGAAATGATTTTACTTCACTAAGTATAGCTACTTTTTTACCTTTTTCAAGACTTAGTTTATTTTTTGCTAATACTTTTCCTACACACAGAATATCTATTTCTAATGTCTTCCCATTCATATGTGCCTTACACCGAGGGAATATCTCCATTATTTCCACACCTAAGTTTTTAAATATCTTTTTTAAACAGGGTGCTACTAATCCTTCTGCAAATCTACCTAAACTATCAGTTACCTTACCTACTTCTCGACTAAGTCTTTTTATCTCTTCATCCGTTTTTTCCTGTCGCTTAGCAAACTCTTGTTGGCTTTGCAGAAGCAGTGCTATTCTCTTCTCAATTCCATCCAATCTATATTCTTCCATTATATCTTCACAACTCTCTATTTCTATTATAACATAAAATCCATTAGAAGTCAACAATTATTTTAGTTTTTTAATTATTTCCTTAATTGATTCAGCCTTTGAGAAATCAGGTTGTAATTGGAGGACTTTATTTAGTGTTTCTTTTGCCTTTTTATCCTCTCCTTTTTTATAATAAGCCAAACCAAGATGATAGATAATCATTGGATTATTAGAGGCAACATTAGCCGCTTGTTCTAAATTAGCTATTGCCTCATCATATTTTTTTAATTGATAATAAACCCAGCCGAGTGTATCAAGAACTGCTGGTGAATTGGGAGTTAATTCGGATGCCTTTTTTGCTAAAGAAAGTGCTTCTTCAAGATTTACATTTCGCTCAGCATATAGATATGCAAGATTATTATACGGGTCTACAAGGTTAGGATTAAGTTTAATTGCCTCTTTATACGAAGTGATTGCCTCATTATATCTTTTCTTGATTTCATAAATCATTCCTAATCTTGAATATGCATTAGGTAACTTAGGATTAATTTCTAATGCCTTTTTATATGCCTCTATCGCCTTTTGATACATATTTTCGCTAAAATATACATTACCTATATGTTCATATCCAGGGAAGAATCTTGGTTCTATCTCAATAGCCTTCTTAAATTGAGCCAATGCTTCATCTTTTTTACCTTTACTTATGTATGCCACTCCTAAGAAATCATATCCTACAGGATTATTAGGGAATATTTTTATTACTTTATCAAATGTTGAAATTGCGTCATCATAAAAGCCTATTTCTAAATAAACAGAGCCAAGTCTAATGTAGGTATTAAAATTTTTAGGCTCTATTTTGATAAGAGTTTTATATTCATTAATTGCCTCATTCTTTCTACCCTGAATATAATAAAGACTGGCTAAATTATAATGAGTATCTGGGAAGTTGGGATTTAATTTTATAGATTTTTCAAGTTGTATTTCTGCTTTTTCAAATGCCCCTTCCGCTATATATATATTACCTAACATATTATATACGCGTGGATTTTCAGGGTCAAATTTAATAGCTTTATTAATCTTTTCTTTGGCAGATTTAATATCGTTTTTTTGTAAATCAATCCCTGCTAATCCTAATAATGCATCTACATATTCAGGATTAATCTTCAAAGCCTCTTCAAACTCAGTAATTGCTTCAGTTACTAACCCTCTACTAAAATATACTATTCCTAGTTTATAATGAGCATCTGGAGAGTTGGGCTTTTTTTCTACTTCCTCTTTTGCTTCAATCATCTGTTTATCTTCAAGCACATTTTGGACTTTACTCGACTCTTTTACACTCCCGGATGTCTTACTGCACCCTTGCGGTATCTGACTAATAATAAATAGTAATATCAATCCTATCTTAATAAACATTTTTAAACTACTCCTTCTCTCCTTTCTTACACCCTAAAAGTAAAAGCCGACTATAATACCTTACTATTATAATCGGCTTTTTTACACATTTTCTTTAACCAAATTTCTCGATTTCTTTCTTCACCCAAATCTGTTCCTTTATGTTTATCTTAAGAATTTTCTTCTTGCAGCGCCAACTACACCAACCAACCCTGTTAACATCAGACATATAGTGGAAGGTTCAGGAGCAGTTTCTAATCGCGCATCCATAAAGAAAGTCTGTGTATTGAGAATATCAAGTATGTCTATAGAAGCAGGATATCGTAAACCCCATGCAGGATTTGATGGATATTGAGCTACAACATCACCTAATGACAATCCAGCATTCATTTTATTTTTAATCGTAGTGGCATCTCCACTTTCATAATCATCTTGACCTTTTTTCATTGCAAAGGCTACATTTCCTGCTACAAAAATATCAGGGAAAGCGTCGCCTGTAGGCCAGTTAGAAGCTGGACTTTTAAAAGGATTATATGCATCTTGACTCATTTGCCAGGCGGCTTTTTGTGCAGGGGTAATAAGTCGTGCTAAAGAACTTCCAACTGCTGGTTTCAGGTAGAAATAAACTCTCGCATTTTTAATATCCACTCCATTTGTTCCTACCGAATACCGTATATCCATATATGGTTTACCTGCCTGCAATTTAAATTCTGCTCCAATACTCATACTCTTACCTGGTCCGAAACCATAACTTCCATTAAAAGTAGCCCAGTCAGAACCATGAGCTATTAAACTCATACCTAAGTTCTCTAACCACAAGGTACTTGTAATTGATGGAATCTCACACATTATCCCAAAATTTAACTCTCCTCCTGCAAGAAAGTTATCTGTTGGGTCACTTGATAAATATGCTCCTGTCACTCGACCAACATTATCCAAGTCAAACTTTGAGATTCCATTATCGAGTGGAACCGCTGTAGCTATTCTCGCACTCACTATCACAAATAAACACATTGTAATAAGTATACTCATTCTTTTTAACATAGTATTTAATAACCTCCTTTTTGATTTTTTTATCTTAAAACCCCCACTAACTAGTTGGCGGTAATCTTTCTCTCTAATTATACTCTATAACTCAGAATTAGTCAATAGTAAATTTAAATTTCTCTATAATTATTTTTATAAATGGGAACGGTTTATTTTATCGTTTTTCCTATGATTTCTTTCGGATATTTATTTGTAAGCGTCCACAGAAAATTGAAATTGGAAATTAGAAATTGGGCTTTTACTTCTCTCCCTAATTTCTAATTTCGAATTTCCAATTTCAACTCTCTTTTCTATCCGCAAGCTTTCAAACAAAAGTGAACCGTCACTATAAATGTAATTGTAGTCGCATCACTTCGTAGCATTCAGCGAATTCACACTGTCCTACTTCATTACGCATTTCAAACCCTCTTAATCTTGCTCTTGCCTCAACCGCCCCTAACCAAAAATCACCACCATATTTCTCATATTGTGATTTATGTGCTTTGAGTGCATCCATCTTTATCTTATTAAACTCACTAATATCTACATACACTTGAGCTCTAAATCCGTGATAAGACCTGCCAGAAGGCATCATTGGTTCATACATTAATATTGTATTAAAATATCTTGCTGCTGATATAGATGCTAATGCTGTATTTCGATGAGCCTGATGAGTATCATGAGGCCAGTGAGTTAGTATTATATCTGGTTTGAATTCATCAAAGATTTCATTTAGTGCCTCTACACTCTTAGAATTATAAGGTACATCCTTAGTCGGGAAATTTAAAGTTTTTAATTTCGCTCCTAATATCTCTGTTGCTTTCTTACCTTCTCTTTCTGCCTCTTGTAGTGTGCGTAAAACATTCCCTTTATAATCGGTATATTCAGAAGTAGTCAAAACTACCATCAGAACCTCATGCCCTTTCTTTACTGCTTTAGCAATCGTTCCTCCGCAACTTATCTCAATATCGTCATGATGAGCACCAATTACTGCGATCTTCAAGTCAATTATCCTCTCCTATGATAATAAATATAGGTACTTCTTGCTTCTCCTTATATTTTTGCAGTCTGGAATATCTCTTTTCCCTTCCAGAGATATTCCTTAATCTCTACTTTATGATGTTTTCCATTTCCATTTCCATTGCTGTTTCCGTTCTTTTTATCCCAGAATATTTTTGAGAAGTAGTATTCGCGGAGAAGTAGTTTCCATATCATAATAATGATAAGCTTTAAGTCATACCCCAAAGAACATCTTTCGATATATTCTCTATCCAACATCATTCTTTCTCGTTGTCCTTCCTCACTATTAAGATCAATCCCTCCGTTTCCATTTCCATTGTGGTCTGAGACGCCATATTTTACCTCTACACACCCAAATAGCCCTGGCTTTACCTTTATTCTATCCTTCAGAATATCAATATATTTTGGATAAAATATAGGTCGCTCTGGCCTGGGTCCTACCACACTCATATCGCCCTTAAGTACATTAAATAATTGAGGTAACTCATCTAATGCTGTCTTACGCAATGTTTTCCCTAAGAAGGTAATTCGCTTATCATCTTTGTGAGTCAACTTAGCATCAATCATCACATCTCCATTTCCATCTGGATGTTTTTTAACCTCTGCTCCATCTTTCATCGTGCGGAATTTGTATAAGGTAAAAAACTCTCCTCCTTTACCTACCCTTATTTGTTTGAAAATAATTGGGGCATGAAAAGAGGACAATTTAATCAGCACTGCAATAATTCCCATTAAAGGAGCAAAAAACACTAACCCAATCAAAGAAAGGATAATATCTAACTTTCTTTTGCCTTTTCTCTCATATAAACTTTCCATTCCCAGTATTTATTCTCCTTGTAATATTGCTACACTCTTATCTCCCTCATTAAATATGAGATCTATAATCGACATCTCAGGTATAAAAGGCTTAAATACCTGACTATACACTGGATGATTGAATTCTTGAAACACTACATTAATATTTTCTTTCCTAAACTTTGACACCTCTAAGTAATCCTTCCCAAATCTTCCTGAAAGGTATGTTGTTGCTCCTACCTTTTTACAAATATCAAGCAATAAATCACTTCTTTCGCCTCTTACATCTTCTAACGAAGAACCTACTACAATCTCTGTTTTAATTCCCAAAATTTCCTTAATCGTATAAATAAAATTTATATTTAAATCGGCTAATTTAGTCCATTTATTTAGATAAAATTTATAGAATATTTCTCTATATTCATTAAAGTATGGTGATTTAAGATAATTCTGTTCAATCGTCTTCCAATGTTTCTTCTGCCATTTGATATCCGTAACATTATTAATTTTGACCTCATTAATCTGTTGTGTGGTCTTATCCTTCGTAAGGACTGGAACTGTTATCCATGTCCATCCATTAGCAGTTCTTATTCTATTACGATTCTGGAAGTAATTTTTTCTAAACTGTGTATTATCTAATAGAACAAATAAATCACTTTTATATAATTTATTCCAAAAGCCAAGCCATGGTAAATGTTCTGGTTGATGAATTCCCACTATCATTGTTAATAAAAGGACACAAAAAAACCACCAAATTACCCTCAGTACATCTATCTCGGAGGAAATAATTATATCCCGCTCCTTCTTCTTCCGGAGCTCAACTTCTCTGGTGGCTAATTTTAAATATATATAAAGAGGATTGTTATATCAAATCCTCATTTTTTTAATTATTAAAAAATATAATAAAGAAATAATATGGTATATAAAATATAACATATTTTTTTACTTTTGTCAAGAGTTTATTTAAAAAAAATTAATCTTTTCAAATTTTTCTTGTTTGACATAGTAGTCTAAGCTACATTATACCAGCCAATGTTCGCATATGGAGATTCTTTCACTTCGTAAATAGGAATTAGTTTTTCAACCCCTTTAATTTCTTTACCCCCTAAACTTTCAAGTTCAACTACCATTTTCTCCTCAATTAAGAGAGCTAATTCTTTAGTAATTAGTACTTGGTTTTTTTCTGAGTAAGGAACAATTCCACAGGCAATAAGAAAAGGTTTAGCTAATTGTTTATCTTTTTCTATTTTTAATTCACCCCCACTTATACCCATCCGGATACAAATTTCTTCCTCTAATGATTTATTTTCATTATACTTAATAGCTTCCTGTTGAATTTTACGACCACATTCAACCGCTTTAACAGGATCTGTAAATATAGTCACATATACATCTTGGACCTTTTTTATTAAACTTCCTCCATCTTTAATAATGGATGAGATAATATTTTCATAATCTTGCAATTTTTTCTTCCTTACCTCATTTTCTTCCCCAACATACGGGGTATAATCTTTAATATCTGTGACCATGACTATTATTTCCTTTGGATATTGTTGTAAGATTTGGAGCTGTACTTTAGTTAGTTCCTTAGTCAAAATCTCTAAACTACTCTCCGGTTCTTTTATCTCATCAAGATTACATTTAAATAAGTAAACATTCTTATTACTTGAGCCACCAACTAAATATCCTGTGTGAGTAAGAAAAAGGTTTAGAATTCCAAAATCAGTCTCATATAAATAGACTCGTTTACCACATCTATTTAACAAATGTAAATTTTGCCATATAGATGCAATTACAATACAGTGTCCATCAGGTGTAATTGAAAGATCACTTATCTCATCCGGGAAACAGTATTCCCATCTCAGACGACATTTACGGTCATAACAATATACATGGTGATTATCACAGGCAGTGACAATATAATCTCCATCTGTAGAAATACCTACTTTAATTCCACAACCTTTTAATCTTGTCCTCCATAAAAGTACTCCTTCCTTACTCAGGAAATAAAGGTTTCGATCCTCCCCACTTGCAATTACGGAGTTATCTTGTGATGCAATAGCTACTGAATTAACATAATCTGTAGTTCCCCATTTCCAAAGTAGTTTGCCATACCGAGTAAAGAAATATATATTACAATCATTCCCACCACAGGCAATATACTTCAAATCTGGTGATATAACTACACTATTTGCACTTACATATTCCTCCCATATCAACTTACCATTTCTATCTAATAGGGATAAAATACCATCTTCTGTTCCAGCAAGCATATATCTACCATCTGGAGAGATTGTAAGACATCGGACAGGTGCTTTTGTTTTATATTTCCATCTTATCTGTCCTTGAGTAATGTGATATAAATTAGTATCTTGAGAAGATGAAACTAATACCTCGTTTCCACTTTCGTTTATCGCTACCTTATCTATTTTATAGCCAATATCTCTACTCCATATTTTGCGAATAATTTCCTTCAATTCATATCCTCCCCAACATCTCTTTCATACATTTTACTACAGTATAATCTACCGTAATAGTACCAATTAAAATAGATTTTTTAAACAACCCATGGCAATCAGAGCCACCAGTCATAAGTAAATTATATTTTTGTGCAATTTTCTGGCAATATTGTTCTCCTTTAATATCTTGCTGAGGATGATACACCTCTAACCCTTTTAATCCACACTGCACCAATTCTGCGATTAAATCATCATTACAATTAGAAAAATAAGGATGGGCTAAGACAGGTATTCCATCAACTTTTAAAATCATCTCAATAGCTTGTGTTGGGGTAAGGCTAAACTTAGGTACATATGCTTTCGCTCCATAGTTTAGATATTTTTCAAAAGCAGATTTGATAGAGTCTACCACATTCATCTTACATAATGCAGTAGCTATATGAATCCTACTTACCGCACCATTTAGTACTCTTGCATTAGCTATTTGTAAGACTTGTTCATAATCAATGTCTATATTTAATTCTTTTAGTTTAGAGATGATCAGGTAAGCTCGTTTCTCTCTTACTTGCCGAAAAACTTTCAGTTTTTCATTAAACCACTTGTTTTTCCAATCAATAAAATATCCTAAGATATGGAGTTCTCTCTCTTGAATTTCTGCACTTAACTCTACACCTGGGATAACCTCAATACCATATGGTCTTGCATACTCTATGGTTTCCTCTATTCCATTTACGCCATCATGGTCAGTAATACCAATTGTTTTCAACCCTATATTTTGTGCATATTCAACAACTTCCTTTGGTGATAGACTACTATCAGAAAAATGAGTGTGAATATGCAAATCAGCTTTAGACATTATATTTATACTCTATACTTTTTTAACCTTTTCTTCTAATTCCTCTTTTTTATGAACAGCTGCTTCTTTAATCACATTGCTAGTAGCCTTAATTTGAGTCTTAACCTCTTCCAATATATTTTTAGTTTGCTCCATCAGTTCTTCAGCATGACTTTTTATCTCTTCGGACATGTCAATTATTTTCTCTTTGGCAATATCAGTAGCCTTTTTAACTCTCTCCCGTGCTTCCTTACCGGTGATAGGGGCAATAAGTAATCCTACACCTACTCCCACTACACCACCAATTAAAAAAGCAGCCATTACCGCTCCTCCTTGATTATGTTCTTGTGCCATTTTTTTACCTCCTTTCATCATATAAAGCTATCTAAGACAACTCTTAGAGTAGAGACGGTTCATCTTATCGTTTTTCCTATGATTTCTTCCGGATATCCACACTGAAATTGGAAATTAGAAATTAGAAATTGGGCTTTCACGCTTTTGTACTGTTGATGAACGCATTCAATTTGGGACCAAGCTTATCAATTATTACCTTGTATTCCATCTCATCTGACTCAGATAGAACTTTCCGCCTGATAAGTTTGGGACGGTTTATTTTCATCGTTTTCCCTGTGATTTCTTTTGGAAATTAGAAATTGGAAATTAGAAATTAGGTCTTCACTTCTTTCCCCAATTTCTAATTTCTAATTTCATATCCATTTTTTAACCGC
>JBFMDD010000262.1:0-7976 GCA_040754115.1 bacterium | reverse complement strand
AAATGTTACGGATGAAGTCATCATGGAGTATCTTGAACATCAAGAGATTGAACAAAAAGACGATGACTTTCAAATCACACCGTAACTTTTTAGTTTAGTCGGCTTTAGCCGACCTATATTAGCTACACCTACCACCTACCACCTACCACCTACAAGCTACCACCTACAAGCTACCGACTTCCAGTCGGTAGTAGTTGACTTTAAAAGTAAAGGTTAAATAAAAACTTGCGGGTAATAAAAATAATAGACTTCTGCAAAATGAGAATTTGAGGATGAGATGACAAAAAAGGGCATTTTGCAGAACCCTAAAAAATAAATAAAAGGAGTAAAAAGTGATTCCGGCTATTGATAAGATTTATAAAGTAAATTTAGGGGTAAAAAAGAAGGAGCGAGTTTTGGTCTTTACTGATTGTTTAGAAGAATTGGAAGAGTGTGCCAGATTGGTTAGCGAACGAGGCAAATTCTTAGGTTTTGATGTTTCTTTTTTAACCTTTGAACCAACTGGTGGACATGGAATTGAGCCACCAATTGAGGTTTGGCAAGCGGCTTTTGGCAAAAGGATTATGAATAGTTTTAAAAAAGAGGGACTGATTGAAAGGTTATTAAAGAAAGAAATTTACACAAAAGACTTGAATTTAGCACGACAGATTGTTGCAGATAAAAAGGATGAAGTAATAGATGTAATCATTGCATTATCATGGTATTCTACTTCGCATACAAATTTTAGGCGTCTGTTAACTATTAACGCAGGTACACGATATGCCAGTATGCCTCTTTTTTCACCAGATATGTTTTTAGGCTCGATGGATGTTGATTGGAAAGAGATTGAAAAAATAAGTCTTTGCTTAAAAGAGATGGTTTCTCAATCTGTAATCGCTGAGATTTGTGCCAATAATGGTACATCATTAACCTTTAATTTAGAAGGAAGAAATGCTCATGCAGATACTGGTATATTAACTAAAAAAGGTGATTTTGGTAATCTGCCTGCTGGGGAGGTTTACATTGCGCCGGTAGAAGGAAAGACAGAAGGTAGCTTGGTTATCGAATATAAAGAAACTAAGAAATTAAAAGAGCCAGTTACTTTTGAGATAAAAGATGGGAGGGTACAAAAAACCTCTGGGGACAAAGAGGCAACAAAGAAATTTGAAGAGATTTTCAATAAAAATGACTTAAATAGAAATATAGCAGAGTTAGGCATTGGAACTAATCCAAAGGCAAAAGATGTAACCAATGTTTTAGAGGCAGAAAAAATCTTAGGCACTATACATATTGCATTAGGAGATAATAGTAGTTTTGGAGGTAACATCTCTACCCCTTTTCATGAAGATTTTGTGGTATTCAACCCTACACTTAAATTAAAGTCAAAAGAAGGTAGAATTACTACTATTTTAGAAGATGGGAAATTTAAGGTAAGAATTTATTAAAAAAACATAAATATACTTGACATTATGAGGATATGGATGTATAATATGTAGTGGTGGTATGTGTGGAATGACTTTTTTATAGATAATACTGTATGGAATTCTTTAAAGGGAAAGACACTGGAATTAGTAATTTTGTGAAAGGGAATTTAATTTTGGGTTTATGTTTATTCCAGAGGAAATAATTGAAGAAGTTAGAAATCGGACAGATTTAGTAGAGATAATCTCAGATTATGTTCTTTTGAAGAAAAGCGGAGAGAATTACAAAGCTTTGTGCCCTTTTCATGTTGAAAAAACCCCATCTTTTGTAGTCAATCCACGCAAGGGGATATTCCATTGCTTTGGCTGTGGCGTAGGAGGAAATGTTTATTCTTTCTTAATGAAGGTTGAAAAGATGGAGTTTGTGGATGCGGTTAAACATTTAGCCGCTCGATGTGGCGTTGCAATACCAGAGCTGCAAAGCTCTAAACAGATTCAGGAAAAGGATACACTTTATAAAATTAATGAGTTAGCTTCTAATTTCTATGAGCAACTTTTACGCTCACAAGAAGGGGAAAAGGCATTAGATTATCTAAAAAGAAGAAACATTGCAGATGAAACAATAAAGAAATTTAAGTTAGGTTATGCCCCAGATGCATGGGATAAATTATTAAATACTTTAGTTTCAAAAGGTTATTCTCAAGATAAGATTCAAGAGGCAGGGTTAATATTACCACGCGAAGGAGGAGGATATTACGATAGATTTAGAAATAGAATTATTTTCCCCATTATAACTCCTTTTAATCGAATAATAGGTTTTGGTGCTCGGGTTTTAGATGATTCTTTGCCTAAATATATCAACACCCCGGAAACACCTATTTATCATAAAGGCAAGATTTTATATGGCTTGAATTTTGCTAAAGATGCTATTCGGAAATTAAATACTGTAATTATTGTTGAGGGGTACACGGATGTTATTTTGCTCTATCAGGCAGGTTTTGAGAATGTGGTAGCAACTTCAGGAACTGCTTTTACTCATGAGCAGGTAAGATTGTTAAAAAGATATGGGGAGAAGGTATTTGTTTTATTTGACCCGGATACCGCAGGAATACAGGCGACATTACGAGGGTTAGATTTGTTAATGGAACAAGAGATGGGAGTAAAGGTAGTAACTTTGCCTGAAAATTTGGACCCGGCTGATTTTTTAGCACGATTTGGGGCACAACAATTTTCAAAATGCCTACAAAAAGCAGATGATTTATTGGATTATCGATTTAATCAATGTATTACAAATGCCAATATTAATACTACAGACGGTAAAATAAAGGCATTAGAAGATATTATTCCTACTATTTTAAAGATAAGTAATCCTATTCAAAGGCAAGATTTTATTAAAAGAATAGCAGAAACACTCCAAGTAAATGAGGAAATAATCTTATCTGAATTAAACAAAGGACAAATGAAACCTTCTATTTCAACTTCAGAATATGTAACAAAACAAGAAGGAGGATTATTATTAGCAGAAAAAGGGTTAATTAAATTTATGTTAGAAAATGAAGTAATAGCACTACAAATATTGCAGGAGATTAACCCAGAAGATTTCTCTAATACCCAATGTAAAGATATTTGTAAAGTGATAGTTGACTTACTCATGCAAAAAAAGTCAATTAGTCCAGAGAGAATTATTGATTTGGTAGATGATAAGGGAAAGGATTTAATTACTTCCCTTTTACTTCAAAAAGATTTTGTAATAGATAAGGAAGGGTCAATCAAAGGATATATTAAAAAGATAAAAGAAAATATTTTTAATAAAAGAAAACTTGAAGTCCAAAAGGCTATTTCAGAATTAAAAGAAGATGATGATAAACTGTTAGATTTGCAACGCCAGTATCAGGAATTGGACAGGCAAATTAGAAATCTAAAATCAGTATAGTTAATTACTACCTATTGATTAAGCTGAGCGTAATACACACTTAACTCCGTGTGGGGTATTAGTGTTATAATAGACCACTTGAGGGGATAGATTCTTGAGGCAAAATGCGACTAAATAACACAGATATGCAACCTGGATAATTGGTAATTGGCAATTCACAATTAACCATTGAGCACTATTTGTTAATTTTATCACCATCAAATATTAATTGTTAATTGTGAATGGTTAATTGATAATTGTTAATGAACTGTATTTGGACTTGTGGGTAACGATAAGCTTCTTCCACAAGGATGGACCTATATCCTACGGAGTTAAGTGTGGGTAAAGATCAGATTGATTAAGGGGGAGTGTAAGATTGAAAAAGAATCAATTTATAGAAGAAATGGAGCAGATTGTTGAATTAGGAAGAGCAAAAGGAGAATTAACTTACGATGAGATAAATGAATTGCTTCCAGATGACCTTACTCCAGACCAACTTGAGAACCTCTTTTTACAATTAAGTGAGCAAGGAATAGCTATAGTAGATGAATCCTGCATTGGAAAGGAAGAAGGGGAAAAATTGCCACTTGAAATTATAGAACCAGAGGTACTTGTTGAAGACCCTGTAAGGGCTTACTTGCGAGATATAGGAAAGGTAAATTTGCTTTCATCAGAAGAAGAGGTTAAAATGGCTATGAAGATGGAGTTAGGTTGGGAGGAGTTAAGAACTGCAGTTCTGGAAACTAGCATGATTATACAGGAGTTAAGAAAAATTGCTACTCGTCTGGGTAAAGGTAAAGGGAGAATTAGTGAGGTTATTGAGGAAGAGGAGGAACAAGAATTATCCCCTGCCAAAAAAGCCCGTTTGTCTGCACAAATTAAAAATTTATTGAGTAAAATAGATAAAGAGACTGATATAAAAAGAAAAGAAAAGATTAAGATTATTTTACAAAGAGCAAATCTTCATCGAAGTCTAATTCAAGGGATTGCAAATAAGATAAAGAGAATAGCACAAAATATCTCACTTACCAAAGAAGAAATAGCTCGTTTAGAGAGTAAACTAAAAGATACATCTGATGAGAAAGAAAGAGATGAGATAACCAAGCAGCTTAAAAATTGCTATCGAAAACTGAAACGAATTGAAGCAGAAACTGGTGAGGATTCTTTTGAGAAAATACAAGCAATTGGTAAAAAAATTGAGGAAGGAGAGAGATTAATTGAGCAAGCTAATGAGGAGATGGTAAAGGCAAATTTAAGGTTAGTGGTGAGTATTGCTAAAAGATATATTAATTGGGGCTTGTCATTTCTTGATTTAATTCAAGAAGGTAACATGGGGTTAATCAAAGCAGTTGAAAAATTTGAATATAAAAAAGGATATAGATTTTCTACTTATGCCACATGGTGGATTAGACAGGCTATTACACGGGCTATTGCAGACCAATCAAGAACTATTCGTATTCCTGTTCACATGGTAGAGCAGATAAATAAGGTAGTTAAGGAATCAAGGCGCCTTGTACAGAAATTAGGTCGCGAACCAACACCAGAAGAGATTTCTCAACAATTAGATTGGCCATCAAATAAAGTCCGTGGAATTTTACGCATTGCTCAAGATCCAATTTCCTTAGAAACACCAATAGGTGAAGAATCAGATAGCCATTTAGGTGATTTTATCGAGGATAAATCAGCTGAATCTCCTGTACTGGTAACTACTTTTGCCTTGTTACAAGATCAATTAAAAAAAGTATTAAAGACACTCTCTTCACAAGAAGAAAAGGTGCTACGATTACGATTTGGATTAGAAGATGGGTATCCTCATACATTAGAAGAGGTAGGTGCGAAGTTCAATGTTACACGGGAGAGAATTCGCCAGATAGAAGCTAAAGCACTACGCAAACTACGCCATCCTACTCGAAGTAGAAAATTAAAAGATTATTTAGAGTAAAGAAATAATTTGACAAAAGTAGATTGATTTAGTATAATATAAATGTTCATCTATAGAGAGACAGAAATAAATAGAAATTGGTGGAAACAGAGGCAAAAAAACAATAAATTTCGGGACGGTTCACTTTTGTTTGAAAGCTTGCGGATAGAAAAGAGAGTTGAAATTGAAAGGTAGAAATTAGAAATTGGAAATTAGAAAATTGGCATAGAATTAGAAGTTTTTCTTTCCATTTTCGAATTTCCAATTTCATACAGATAGATATCCGAAAGAAATCATAGGAAAAACGATAAAATGAACCGTCCCTAAATTTCTATTAATTTCAATGAGTTTCAATTTATTTCTTCCCCGGGCCCATAGCTCAGCGGTCAGAGCTCCGGACTCATAATCCGGGAGTCCAAGGTTCGAATCCTTGTGGGCCCACCATTTTTGGGTAATTGGTAATTACCATTTAACCAATTACCAATCACCAAATTAGGGCGGTTAGCTCAATTGGGAGAGCGCATGCGTCACATGCATGAGGTCACAGGTTCAACCCCTGTACCGCCTACCAGGATATAGATAATTGGGTAACTGGGTAACTAATTATTGCCTAATTACACAATTACCTAATCAGGAGAGAAAAGGATGAATGAGCAAATACAACTTCTAATAAATTTACAAGATAAAGATACTGCCATTTCTGAATTAAATGAAATAATTAAAAGTTTACCTGTTAGAGTAGAACAATGGAAGGAGAGTTACAAAGCAAAAGAAAATAAATTGAATCAAATGCGGAAAAATAAAGAGGAGGTAGAGAAAGAGCTGAGAAGTAAAGAGAGAAGGTTACAATCTGTAGAGGATGAATTGAAAAGATTTAGAGGAAGAATATACGAAGTGAAAACACAAAAGGAAATGGTTTCTTTAGACAATGAAATAAAAAAAAGTGAGGAAGAAAAAAGTGAATTGGAAGAGGTAATTCTGCAACTTATGGATGCAAATGATGATTTAGACAATAAAATCAATTTCTTATCCAATGAGTTAGAGAAAGAATTAGTTGAGCTTAAAAAGGCAGAGGAAGAAACTAATCAGAAGATTGAATTAAATATCAATAAATTAGATGTAGCTACTAAAGAGAGAAACGAGATAAGTGAAAAGATACCCAAAAGCACATTAGCTCTTTATGAAAAAATTCGCGCTAATAAAAATAATTTAGCGGTAGTACCGGTTGGAAACAATGCCTGCCAAGGATGTTTTATAAAACTACCTCCACAATTAATTAATAAGGTAAAAGAGGCGTCAGAGATTGTTAGATGCGAGGAATGTGTAAGAATCCTTTATTTTAAAAAATGAATAAAATTACTAAAGATGGAATTATAGAAAAAACTAATATTTTTGTCTATCAAATCCTTGAATGGTTAGCCGCGGGTAAGTCCCAGGAAACAATAATAAGTGAAAATCCTGATATTTCAAAAGAAGATATTAGCAAAGCATTATATTATGCTGCAGATAAATTAAAACCCATAGAGAAATTATTTATTTATGTAGATGGTGCCTCAAGTGGAAATCCAGGACCAGCAGGGATTGGAATAGTAATTTATAATAAAAATAAACACTTGATAGATAAAATTAGTGAGTTTATTGGTAATGCTACTAATAATGTAGCTGAATATATGGCTGTTATAAAGGCATTAGAATATTCACTCTCCAAAAATACTAACCAGGTAACTATTTTTAGTGATAGTGAATTAGTGGTTAAACAATTAAATGGAGAGTATTTAATAAAAAATAAGACTCTAAAAACATTAGTTTTTAAAGTAGCTAAGTTGATTGATAAATTTAAAAATGTTAAAATTATCTATGTACCAAGAGAAAAGAATGAATTAGCAGATAAACTCGCAGATCAATCAATAAAGAAGCAAAAAAGAGGTGAGGTGGCGTGAAAACAGAAGAGGTCTATACACCAATACCAGAGTTGGTAGAAAGATTGAAGTCATTTCAGGAAGAGGCATTGAGTTATACAGAAGAATTAAAGAAAGCTCAGGTAACTGAAGAGAAACAACGGGAAAAATTAGAAAAGGCTTATCAGGATTTTGAAAGGATTTATATTAATACTATCTCTACCTTATGTGATGATATAGACGCAAGGAGTAAATATACCAGAGGTCACTCTTCAAGGGTAAGACATTATGTAGAGATGATGAGTAAGAAATTAAATTTACCACAAGATGAAATAAACACACTTTGTATGGCAGCTACTCTACATGATATTGGTAGAATGGGAATTAATAACGCTATCTGGGAAAAACCAAGTGCGCTAACTGAAGAAGAATATGAGAAGGTGAAAAGTTATCCGCAAGAGAGTGCAGATATTTTACGCTCTATTGCCTTTTTAGAATCTGTATCTAAAATCGTTCGTCATCATCGAGAAAATTATGATGGAACAGGGTATCCAGATAAACTAAAAGGAGATAAAATACCGTTAGGTTCGCGAATATTATCAGTTGTAGATGCATTTGATGCGATGACTTCAGAGCGGCCTTATCGCCAGAGGATAGATCCTGAAGTAGCAATTGAGGAATTCAAGAACAAAGCAGGAACTCAATTTGATCCAAAGATAGTTGAAACATTTATTTCTATCTGGGCACAGATGTATGGGTAATTGGGTAATTATACTGTACACTGCCATTAACTGAGCTATTTAGGGACGGTTCATTTTCATCGTTTTTCCTGTGATTTCTTTTGG
>JBFMDD010000261.1:0-23673 GCA_040754115.1 bacterium | reverse complement strand
TATTAATTTTACTTGTATTTATGTTCCCATTTGACATCTCCATTGATGTAGATGATATTAAACGGGGAATTAAAGAAATCAATATAACACCTTTTTACTACACTCAAAATAGTCCCTCCATTATTGATATGGGAATTAATATCTTTATATTTATCATATTTGGTTTTCTTGGATATGCCTCATTTAGAATATATCACTCCAGATTATTAGCTATATTTATCACTATATTTCTTGGATTTTGTCTGGCAACCCTAATTGAATTTTTTCAGATATTTATGGTATCCCGATTCTCAGATATAACTGAGATAATCATTCGTGTTATAGTAACTTTATTAGGAGTTATAATGGCATTTATAAATTATAAAGGAGTAAGGAAGGGCATATTTTCTTGTTGATATAAACTAAAATCCGTAGTAAAATACTTCTACAATGAACCAAAATACAGATAATATCCAAAATGCTAATAAAGTAACTTTTTATCATGCAGGGAACTTCCACAAAACGATGCGCATGTTGATTTCATTTCTTGTTGGTGTACTCATTTTTTCAGAGCTTGGCTGGTTGACTATTCACTCATCCATGATACCCTATAATGTTCCTGAATTATTTAACACTGATTATCCTTTACTATCCATATTTCTATTTTCGGGCATCCTTTACTGGTGCTTTGGGATTCCTGTCTGTTTAGCTTGGTGGATAACCATGGGTGAATGGAAAAGGGTAGTGTTGTTTCCCTTTTTGGTCATGTTCCATGGAGCAGTGTCCTATGGACTTTTGCGGATTACTGTGCCGATGGAATGTATTCATGATATAGTTGGGATATCTATTCATTATGGTCATAGTTGGGAATTGGAATTATTGGGACGGTTTGTGGCGTTGTTTGCTATATTTTCACTCTTTCTCACTGGAGGAGTACTTGTATCGTTTCTGCTGTATTACGACCAGTCTGTTAGATTTAGATGTGCATGGCGTTGGCTAATAGCTGTTGTCGTCTTACTCCCCATATCACATTGGGTGGTGATTAAACAAGCTAGTACTGATAATCTGACTGAATTATTGCTAGATGGTGGTTGTTGTCTTTCCACTTTGTTATTGTCGAGTTGGATATTTATTATAGCATGTAGTGCTTCCATGCTTTCAGTACAGAGTGTCAGATATAAATGGTATAGCTTTCTCTTTGTTGTCTTCTTTGGATTGCTTTCCTTCCCTCTGGGTTATTATGCTTTACACTTTGGTACCGAACAGGTGATATACAAATATGGTCATTTCTTCTCCGCCATGCAATTTCTCCTCTGCCCAGACCGTGCAAATGTAGTTGTGGGAAGAGACTTGGTGTTCCGTTATGCTGTTTTCCAAACACTAATTATGGGTATCATTATTATTACCCAATATCCTTTTTGGACTTTAATCATGCCAGACAGGACAAAAAACAAAGGTTAACTCTTGTGCAATATTACTCCACAAGTATTAAAATAATCAGGAGAAAAACAGAGACATCCATCCAATTTATTATGGAGATTAAAAATGGTTGCCTTGATTAAATTCTTTTATCGCCCTTTTCTTGATTTATACTTAGAGATTTATCATCATCCATTGGTATTACTTGTAATTCTTTTAGTATTTATCTTGATATCTATGTTAATCTTGTGCTGGCAGAAGAAGTTAGCTTCTGGAATTGGAAAAGGAATTCTTAGATTTATTAGTATTATTATTTTTGTGGCAACATTTATTTTTTTGTTTACCTACAGTATAGTCATCTATTCAATTTACATTGAACCTAACTGGATAAAGGTAGAAAAAGTAACTATAAAAAATACTCTTCTTGCTAATGCCTTTGAAGGAATAACAGCCATTCAGATAACTGATTTACATATTGAAGAATTTGGCTATCGTGAAAAGAAAATGATAAAACTCCTTAATAAATTAAAACCGGATATTCTTTTTATCACCGGTGATTTTATCACCTATCCAGAAGGAACTGAATTATGTTTGGAAGTGCTTAAAAATATTAATGCCCAATATGGCATTTGGGGAATTGTTGGAGATCGTGATGGTGGATCTGGAAATTTAAAAGAAAGAATGAAAAAGATCAATATTACCATTTTAACAAATGAAGTAAAGAAACTCAATTTGGGAAATAATCCACCTTTCTGGCTGATTGGAATTAATGGGGATAATATACCAGATGAAATTAAAGATGTAAGAACTAAAGTTTCAAGAGCACCTCAACTGCCTATCATACTGCTTGTACATTATCCAGAGGCTTTAATTCCTGCATCGGATGCAAGGATAGATTTGGTCCTATCTGGAGATACTCATGGAGGACAGATTGGTCCGCTATTTTTAAGAAAATATTGGCGTAGGTTACGAGGAGTTGGAGGAGGCTCACATGAATTCATTGCTGGATTATATAAAATGGGTGCAACTCAATTGTATATAAGTCGAGGAGTAGGTATTGGTACACATCATATACCTGTTAGATTTCTCTGCCACCCAGAAATTACAATGTTTAAATTTGAAAAAAATTAAGTTTCTATTGACATTTTAAAAATTATATGGTATTATTAAAGTAATAAATAACTTTGTATATGGATTGGACAATAATAAGAATTTTATTCTTTTTACATACCTAATAAATTACTTAAAAACCACAGGAGAAATTGAGATAAATGAAGAAAAAGGAGTGTCTGTGGTTATTTTTATTTTTTTATGAGCTAAGGATATGAGGATTATTGTATTATTATTAATAACGATTTTATCTTCTTCATGTTCATCTTACTCCTCTTCAACTTACTCCTCAGTTAATATCTGGGTAACAGGTGAGTATGAAAAGGTAAATCCTATCACTGGAAATATATATGAAGAAGACGCAAGGAAATATAACTCTAAACCAATAATTGGAGGATATAAAGATAAAAATTACTTCTTTGATAAAAAACTTAATACAATATCCTTACAAGGTGCAAGAAATGAATATGTAGGATTTCAAGTAGTAATAGAAGGAAAACTTACTGATGTGAATATTTTAGTAAGTGATTTAATAGGACCAGGAGTTATTCATAGCAAAGAAGATATTAAATTATTTCGGGAATGGTATATAAAATTAGATGATGTATGGTATCCAGATGCTTTGATTCCTTTTGATATACCAACCTACGGTGCACCATTTGATATTCCTACAAATACACAGCTTATTCCAGGGCAAAAAAATCAGGCAATTTGGTGTGATATATACCTACCTAAAGATGTACCTCCAGGTGATTACAAAGGTATTCTTAAGGTTATGCAAGCTAAAAAATTACTTAGAACATTAAATATTAACCTTAAGGTATTAAAATTTACACTACCAGATGATTATTCATTAGAGGCTGATTTAAATGATTATGTTTGGATTTCCAGAGGATTTGATGTTGAGCGCACCTCTCCTCGATACATAGCCATAGAGGAGAGATTCCACAAAATGGCACGAGAACATGGATTTACTTTGAATGAAGTGGGTTATACTCAAGATGGAAATATAAAAGGAAATTATGCCCCTATTATTAAAGGTAAGGGAGATAAAATTAAGGTAGTTGACTGGACAGAATTCTATAATCAGTTTAATAGGTATCTTTCACCTAAGGATAATATTTTTTATGAATGTAAGCGGGGTACAGGTAGACCATTATCACATTTCTTATTACCATTTAATTGCAATTGGCCTGGGAAATGGGGAGGGGATAAAAATTCTACACGATACCTAACCTCAGAATATAGAACAGAATATAAACGAATATGTGAGCAATTTGAAGACTACTTTAATAAACAAGGCTGGACACAGACTCAATTTCAAATATATTTTAATCACAAAACTCTTATGTCTGAATTAATCCCCTGGCGGTTAGATGAACCCAGGTATCCGAGTAAAGAATTCCCTGAAAATCCATATGCAGATTATAATGCCTTGAGGTATTATGCAGAGTTAACTAAGGAAGGATTTAAAAATATAGGTTCTGGTAAAAAAATTATGGAAACTAAAGGTGCAAAGTTTGTCTTTAGAGTTGATATTGGCCGGTATTATGAATACCTTTCATCTGATAAAAGATTGGATGGTTATGTAGGACTGTGGAATATTGGTATGAATAATGCAATTCCTGATATAAAACAGCGGTATAAAAAAGGTGAAGAAGTTTGGTATTATGGCTCTTTGCCGGCAGTAAATGGCAAGTCATTCTGTATGGAAGAGAAAGGAAAAGAATTAGATATATTATGGCATATATGGGAAAATGAAGTTGACGGTGTTTGTTTTTGGAGTTGTGCTCGATGGAAAGGCGATGACCCATATATTACCCTTGATGAAGAAAATGGTTCTGCTCTTGCGTTTTATCCTGGAAGTAAGTTTAATCTCGATATACCAATTCCAAGCTTACGACTAAAAACACTTCGTAGAGATTTACAAACTTATGAATATATGGTAGAGATAGTCAAAATGGAAGGGGGAGATAGAAAAACAGGGGATGCTATATTAAAAAACCCAAGACAAAAAACCTCTGAGTGCTATAAGATAAGAGGAGTATTGATAAATAAGATTGAAGGAGAAAAGAATAGTTAGATGAAAATGAATTTAATAGCTATTAAAGATAAAATGAATTCATTTCTGTTATCAGTGAAGTATGATAATGAAATTCGGATAGCAACAGGACTGGCACTATTTTTAATTGCCTCCTTCCTGATTGGCATCCTACCTTTTTTTCACAATATTCGTATTACTTGCACCATAGTTTTGATGATAGTTGGAGGGGTAATATGTTTTTTTGAACCTTATGTTGGTGTATTGTTCGTTATTTTCTTTTATTATTTGATTGCCTCGCATATAAAATATGTCTCTGGAATCGGAACAGTACGCCCAATATTTTATTGTAGTGTATTTCTGGCAGCCTTTTGGATACTGAATATGATGGTTAAAAGAGAATATCGGTGGGTCAATACTGGTCAAGTCTATATAATTCTTGGTATGACCATAACTATGATTCTTTCAACCTTTAATGCTGCTGTCTCTCCTGAGGTAAGCTGGGAACATAATGTGAAATTCTTTAAGATTCTCTTGTTTTTTGTCGTATTTACTAATTTAACAGATTCAATTAAAAGGGTTAACCTCTCATATTGGACTATAGCACTTGGTTGTGGACTACTAAGTACATTGGCTGTAAGGTATTTGGTCTTAGTGGGTAGAAGGGTTGAGTTTACCACAGGTTCATTAGCAGGTTCTAATGCACTTGCATATATGTTAGTTGTGATTTTACCATTTTTCTTCTATAAGATATTTAGTAGAAACAAACTGGAAAAATTGATGGCTATCATTTTATTCCCTATGACCTTTTTTGGTATAATTGCTACCATGTCAAGAGGAGGATTTATTGGTTTAGTGGGAGTTATGGTTCTCCTGGCAATAAGATCGAAACAAAAGATAAAGTCATTAATTCTGGTAGGATGTATTATATCAGCAGGTATACGCTTTGCTCCACCGTCGTTTAAAGAGAGGATGGAGACAATTAAAACTTATCAACAAGAAGGTTCAGCTATAAGTCGTATGATGTATTGGAAAGCAGGGATTGCTATGTGGAGGGACCATCCTCTGAATGGAGTAGGACAGGACAATTTTATCCTTGTAGTACCTCAATATGTTCCTCCTCTTAAGGATAGGCATCAGATATATCATACTGCTCATAATACATATATAACCTTACTATCGGAAGGAGGAATATTTTTACTTTTATTCTATCTGCTTCTCCTATTATGTAATTTTAAAGACCTACGGGTGATAAGAAGGAAATCTCCACCAGAAATTGATGGAGTTCAAATACATAATTTAACCTATGCAATTGAGATTGGTCTGATAGGTGGGATAATCAATTCTATATTTATTACCAGGTCAGATTTTGAACCCTTCTTTTGGATTACAGGTCTAATAATGACTTTAAAAGATATTATCATTAAAAGAAAGAGGATGACATTGTGAAATTTATCAAAAATGTCTCAATTACCTTTGGCACGAGAATCTTTGGTATTATCTTTTCAAGAATTGTTCATATTATATTAGCCCGAATGCTTGGACCTGCAGGTAAAGGAGTATATACCATTGCAACGACTGTTCCTAGTTTATTGTTTTCACTTGGTAATCTGGGACTTACTTCTTCAACTGCGTATTTTACAAGCAAAAAAAAATATGAATTAAGAGTGATTGCTTCAACAGTATTGATACTGGGAATAATTATAGGTTTTATATTAGCTGTTGGAGCAATTATAATAATAAATTGTATTTCATTTGAATTTCTAAAAGGTATTAGTCGCTTACTATTAATTATGACCATATTAGTCTTACCATTTGATATTACAAGGTCATACTATAGTTCTATTCTATTAGGTACAAATAGGATATGGAGTTATAATTTTGTTAGGATTTCAGAACAGATTAACCTTTTATGCCTTTTTTTGATTTTATATCTATTTTCTAAAAATATAATATTAAATGCTATAACTTCTTATCTTGGAGCATCTATAATTAGTAATGGAATAACAATAGCATTAGTAGTATTAAAGACCAGGATAAAACTTAATTTAAATTATCAATTTGTGAAGGATGGGGTTACATTTGGGATAAAGGCGTATGGAGAGAGTGTAGTAAGTTTCTTTGAGAAAAGGACTGATATATTTGTAGTTAATTATTTTCTTACACTCCGTGATGTAGGTTTTTATTCTTTAGGTGCTGGATTAGGAGAGGCATTATGGTATATTCCAAGGTCTGTAGCTACAATGTTATTCCCTAAAATTGCCTCTTTATCTCCTGAAGAAGCAGGTAAGTTTACCCCTAAGGTTTTTAGACATGTCTTATTAATTACAATAATTAGTGCTATCTGTCTTGGTCTGTTGGGGAAAATAATTATTGAAGTTCTCTATGGGAAGGTATTTTTACCTTCTCTCCCACTTCTATGGTTATTTCTTCCTGGAGCAGTAGCTGGGGGTATGAATAAATTACTAATAAGTGACTTAATTGGCCGAGGGAAACCAGTATTTGGACTACTCAGCTCAACTGTAAGTTTAATTTCTTTACTGACTTTTGATATTATATTAATCCCAAGAATTGGAGTTATCGGTGCTCCTATATCTGCTTCTTTATCGTATATTTTAGTGTCTTTTGTCATACTTATGTGCTATTTGAATATATCAGGTAATCATATCTTTACTCTTGTCAGGATTACATATGAAGATTTAGCTCTCTATAAGAATCTTATTAAAAACAAATTATTGAAAGTAAGAGGATAAATGAAGTTTAATCTTATGATTAATGATAGACAAAAGATGGTCTTAGTAATTGCATATTTTTTCCCTCCAGAACGAAACAGTGGCTCTATTCAATCTTTTAATATTCTTAAAAGGTTACCACAATTTAATTGGAAACCTATAATATTGACTATTAAGCAAAAATATCTTTCATCTATCTCTGAAGAGGGAGAATTATTATTAAAAAGTTTACCCAAAGAAAGTTTGTTAATAAGAACGAACTTTATTCAACCACAACAAATTTTGATGAGGATAAAAAAATTTTTTTATCCTAAGGCGAAATCAAATAAAGATATAAACCAGAATTATAAGATAGATAAAAAGGGTAAAAAAGGATATTTTCAAAAAATTAAGGACTTTATAACTGATAGTTTATTAGCTATTCCTGATAAGCAGATATGGTGGTTACCTTATGCTGTGCTTGCGGGAATAGATATGAATAGAAGGCATAAAATAGATTTAATTTATGCTATTGGTAAACCATGGACAAGTTTTTTAATAGGTTATTGTCTAAAAAAATGTATAAAAAAGCCACTGATAATTAATCTTATGGATCCATGGATGTCATACGGTTCATGGGAATATAAAAGAACATGGATGATAGAAAAGATTGAAGAGTGGATAGAAAAATTCATTGTAAAAAAGGTTGACTTCATTGTTGCAAATACTATGGAACTAAAGGAGGATTTTATTAAAAGGCTTAGAATTAAAAATGAAAAAATAGAAGTTATTACCTGTGGATATGAAAAAACGGATTTTGATAATGTAGATATTGAAGGCAAGAGAGAAGATAAATTCATCATTACTCATACGGGAACATTTTATAAAAAGAGACTACCAATAAACTTCCTTATTGCTTTAAAAGAGCTTTTAGAAGAAAAACTTATTGCCTCGGATGAAATTTTAATAAACTTTGTGGGACGGATTTCACCCAAATATCAACAAGTATATGATTTGATGAATGAACCGCACTTAAAACCAATTATCAAGATGTATGATTGGGTACCACATAAAGAAGCGATTGAATATTTTTACCAATCTGATGTATTATTGTTGATACAACCACAGACGACCCTACAAATACCTGCAAAATTGTACGAATATGCTGCCAGTGGAAAACCTATGATTATAATAGGAGAAAAAAATGGGGCAGTAGCTAATTTAATAAAAAAAGAGGGTTGGGGAGATATAATTGAAGATAATGATTTTAAATGTATTAAAAAAGTTATATCCGAGTACTACAAGCAGTTTAAAAATAAAACCTTGCCTACAAGAATCAATAGAAAAAATATAGAGAAATATGAGTTTAATTACTTAGCTAAAGACCTTACACAAGTTTTTAATAAAATATACCAGGATAAAGATAGAGATAGAGATAGAGATAGAGATAATGGATAAAAAAATAAATATTTTTATTATTATTGGCACACGACCAGAAGTCATAAAAATGGCTTCTATCATAAAAGAATTAGAAAATAGGAAGGAGCAATTTAACTCTCAAGTAATTACTATTGCTCAGCATCGGCAGATGTTAGATCAGATGTTAGAGGTATTCAATATTCACTCTGATATTGACTTAAATATTATGCAGCCTGAGCAGACTCTTCTACAGATTACTATAAGGGCAATGGAAGGGTTGGATAATATTTTTAATAAGTTTAAACCAGATATAATCTTAGTTCAAGGGGATACAACAACTATATTTGCAGTTTCGTTAGTTGCCTTTTACCATAAAATTAAGATAGGACATGTGGAGGCTGGATTAAGGACATGGGATAAATTTAATCCCTATCCAGAGGAAATCAATCGCCATCTTACCTCTGTCTTAGCTGATTTACACTTTGCTCCAACTATATCTTCAAAACATAATCTTCTAAGAGAAAACATAGATGAAAAACATATTATAGTTACCGGCAATACAGTTGTTGATGCATTATTAATGATTCGCCAACAAAATTATGAGTTTAAAAATAAGAAGTTAAAAGAGATAAAATTTAATAATGGTAAAAGGATTATTTTGGTAACCTCTCATCGAAGAGAGAACTTTGGTAAGCCATTATATAATATTTGTCAGGCTCTTTTACAGTTAGTAAAAAATTTTGATAATATTGAAATTATATACCCTGTACATCTTAATCCAGAAGTTAGAAAAACGGTATTTAAACTTTTAAGTGATAAGGAAAGAATTCATTTGTTTGACCCATTAGATTATCAGGACTTTGTAAATCTTATGGATAGGTCATATCTGATTCTTACAGATTCTGGTGGTATTCAGGAGGAGGCTCCCTCATTAGGGAAACCGGTATTAGTGTTACGAAAGGTTACTGAACGACCAGAGGCCTCAGAGGCTGGAATGGCGAAGATTGTAGGAGCTGAGACTAAAAAAATAGTTGATGCTACAGCAACAATATTGAATAATAAAAAAGAATATGAAAAAATGACCTCTCAAAAAAATCCATATGGGGATGGGAAGGCTGGTAATAGAATTGTTGAATATATTTGGAATTTTTTAAATTAGTAGTATGTATTAAAAACTCTATAAGAAGGAAGGAAGATTCGTGAAAGGGAAGATTATAAATTATTTTAAACAAATTGACCGAAGGATACTTTTAATATTTATTGTTTTATTTGGCTTGACTCTAAGGTTGATTTTCTTTAGTGGTTATGTAATGTGTGATGATAAGTATTATTTAATGCACGCTTATTTACTTTCTATTGGTAAATTTGAACCACTGGATTTTAACTTTGGATTGCGAATAGGATTATTAGCACCTACAGCTTTTTTCTTTAATCTATTTGGAATTAATGAATTTAGCTTGGTTTTATTTCCATTGTTATGTTCTATTGGAGGTATAATCCTAATTTATTATTTTGGAAGATTATTTTTTGATGAAAAGGTAGGACTGGCAGGAGCATTTCTACTTTCCTTTTTCCCTTTAGATGTGATATTTGCCACCCATTTATATCCAGATATCCCCCTTACATTTTTTATATCCCTATGCATTTTTTCTTTCTTGAAAGGTGAAAGTAATGAAAAAAAATGGTATTACTTATTATCTGGTATATTTATAGGAATTGCTTATTTAATTAAAATTTCTACATTTACTATCATTTTCTTCTTTGTTTTTTATATGCTTTATAAGAAAAGGATTAAAATCAATTATCTGTTTATACCCTTGGGGTTTTTATTAATATTATGTTTAGAGTCATCTCTATATTACTTTTGTGAAGGAGACTTTCTCTACCGCTATCATAGCCTAAATCACTGGGGTAAAATACAATTCATATATCCAATTCATAGAGGAAGTAATTGGATCATTGAACCTTTCCTTATGCTTACCATACAACAAGAGTTTGGTTTCTTTTATTATTTTATCCTACCAATTATAGCTTATTTTTTAATTAAAAGAAATAACAAGGTGAATATATTACTGTTATGGACAATTCCAATATTTTTATATATTGAATATGGATCAACCACTATTTCTAGATACTTAGTCTTAGAAAGAGTCCCAAGACATTTATCTATTATTACTCTTCCTTCATTACTTATTTTAGCGTATTTTTTAGTTAGGAAGTTAAATAAGAAGTTTTTATATTCGTTTTTAATCTTTCTTTTGTTAACCTCAATAGGATGTTGTTGGGTGGATAATAGTAGAATTAAAGATTATTTATCCAGACAAATATATACTTTTCACAAGAATAATCCTGATAAAGATTTAATTATTTCATCGAGAGATTACATCGCTTTACTATTTTACTCAAAAATGCAAATAAATCCTAATTTAAAGATATTTTACCCATTTAAACTGTATCCTGATGGTTACAAATCTGGTTACAAAGTACGGGTTGTTAAACTTATATATCCAAATGTCCAAGTCCTTTCCAATCTATATCAAATTCATAATGCACATATAGCTATGCATGAAAAGTACTTTAAAAAATATAGTTCTCTTATCCCATCAAGTGCGAAATTAATAAAGACAATACGAAAGCCTAAGAGATTCTATTATTCTATCTTACAAAAGGGAATCTTTAAAAAAATTTTTAATAAATTAATGGGAAAAAGAAAATATCCATTTGAAGAGAGTGTCCAAATTTATTATATTCCTTAAATTTGATATAGCGGATGATGAGATTCACAGAAGACAGAAAAGATAAGATTCTGTCCGGTAAGGAGATTTTTTATGAAAATATCAAATAAATTCACAAGATGTTTCCTCTTTATCTTGGAAGCATTGTTTTTTATGATAATAGGAGCTTATTTATATAAAAGTGGTGCCATTTCAGCGTTTATGACCTCTAAACCTATCTTATTAATTAAAAAAAATCTTTTGGGAATGAATGTTGTTACCTTTATTCCTGAGTATCCCGATTACTCTATCTTAGATTGGGATAGAGAGTATTTGATGAAACTTCAACCCAAATTTATTTTTGAAGGTAATAACTTAACTGAATGGCAAAAATTCAAAAGAAGCCTCCTACCAGAAGTTAATAAAATATTGAGATTCGAGAAGATGCCCAAAGATTTTCCTCTTAAAGCAAAAATTGTAGAGAGAGTGGAGCTAAAAGAAGTTTTAAGGGAAAAAATATTATTAGAAACAGAAGAAGGATTAAAGATTCCACTATTTTTTTTAATTCCCAAAAATAAAACTTTTCCTCTCCCAGCAATATTAGTAATTCCAGGACATGGAGTAGGGAAAATAGGACCAGCAGGGTTAGTTGATGATTACCAGAATAAAAACGCTTTATATCTGGCAAAAAATGGATTTATTACAGTTGTCCCGGACCTAAGGGGTTTTGGAGAACTGGGCTGGAAAGGAGTTTCTTCAGACCCTATATACCAAAGAGACATGGAATTCAATTTGATTGTAGGAAGAAATCCCATAGGTGTATTAATATATGATTGTAATAAAATCATAGAATATATGTTCACAAGGAAAGAGATAGATACACATAAAATAGGTGTTACTGGTTGTTCTTTGGGTGGAATACTGGCAGGATTTATTGGGGCGCTAAATGAGAATATAGATGCTGTGTTTATAAGTGCTACTTCTTTTTTGGAGAAGGATTTGAGAAGAGACAATGTGTCATTAATGAGAGGAGACAATGTGTCATTAAATTCTTTATTAGAATTTAGTCCTTTGACTGACAAACAAACCATTTTACAGTTGATTGCTCCTAGGCCATTGTTTATTGATATAGATGAATCGAAAATTAATAATAAGAATGATATAATCGGATATGTAAGAGTAAAGGAGATTTATGGATTGTATGGTAAAGAAAATAACTTTAAAGTTATAGTCCATAATCGAGGACATTCATACAGCACGAAAGAAGCAGTTAATTTTTTTAATAAATATTTGACATCTTGTAACCGTTGAGGGTGTAATGGGAGGAAAGGGAAAGTGGTGGTTAAATGAGAATAGCTATATGTGGTCGGGTAAAAGAACTGTATCCAGGGAAAATTGGAGGATTAGAAAGTTTCCATCGACGAATTGCTTATCAATTGGTCAAAGAAGGACATGAAGTAGACTACCATCTATATGGACCAATAAAAGGTGAGATTACTTCATTTGGACCCAAAATAAAGATATTTTATTATAACTCCCATGAAGAGTTTAGAAAAAAAGCTAATTTAAAATTATATCAACTCATACATATTACAATGATTAACATGCGGGATGTATTAAAGTTACTCCCTATAAGAATATTTACCTCGACTAAAATATATCTATTCTGTTTTTATTATGAAGAGGCACTTTCACTTATTAATAATAAGAAGTGGAGATTGCTATTGATAAAATTTGTCTTTCACAAAATAATAGGTATCTCTCCAAGGATAGTCCGAGTTCTTAACGAGAATAATTTGTCTGCCTCACTTATCTATCCACCTGTTTCAAAGGAATATTTTTGTGATATTAGGGAAAAACAGAAGTTAAAGGAACAGATTATTATAAGCTATATGGGGAGAATTGATCAAGACAAGGGATTAGAAAATGTTTTGAATGTCTTTCAACGGCTTAAAGAAAGTTATGGGGAAAAGATTAAACTTCAAATTATAGGTTCATATTCTCCTTCTACTCCTACATCACTCAGTCTGCATAAAGAGATTCAGAATCTCAAAGAGATTGAGTATGTTGCTCGGGAACTTGACTATTATACCTCATTTGGAGAGGATTTTCTTCTTCATGCAATTAGAGAGACAGATATTTTATTTCTTCCATATGCTAATCTTGATCGGTCTCTTGATTTACCTCTATTGGTTTTAGAGGGAATTGCTTCATTATGTATTATTATTTCTACTCCAGTTGGAGATATTCCAGAGATTTTACAGGATAAGGATTTGATTGGAACTAGAGAGGAATTGTATGGGAAAATCGCTGATTTGGTAGAGAATAGGAAAACTTTTGAATCTAAAAAAAATTATATAGCCAAATTAAGAGATAATTTGTCGATAGAAGTTTCTTGCTTTGTAAACCAATATCTAAATCTTTAATGATTACTTGTAATCGTTTTCTGAGGCTGAAGTAGAACAGGTTTGACCATTATTATACTCAACACCGTTACAAATTGCGATTTTAGAGACGGTTCACTTTAGCGTGAAAGCTTGCGGTTAAAAAATGGATATGAAATTAGAAATTGGTGAAAGAAGTGAAGACCTAATTTCTAATTTCTAATTTCCAATTTCTAATTTCCAAAAGAAATCACAGGAAAAACGATGAAAATGAACCGTCTCTAAATAGATCAGTTAATGGCAGTGTCCAGTATAATTCTCATTAGGAGGAAGATAAAGAGTGTGTGGAATTTGTGGTATATATAACTTTGATCCTCAACAAAAAGTTGATTCTAAATTATTGAAGAGAATGTGTGATGTGGTTAAACATAGAGGGCCTGATGATGAAGGAATATATATTAATAACAATATAGGTCTTGGACATCGGAGGTTAAGTATAATTGATTTAGCTCAAGGACATCAACCTATGTATAATGAAGATAAAAATATTTGTGTTGTATTTAATGGTGAGATATATAATTATATGCCATTGCGTAATGAGTTAATTGATAAAGGGCACATTTTTACTACTAACTCTGATACAGAAGTAATAGTTCATCTCTATGAAGAAAAAGGTGAGGAATTTGCTGGATGTTTAAGGGGCATGTTTGCCCTGGGGCTATGGGATGAAAAAAGGGAAAAACTTATCCTGGCAAGAGATAGACTGGGGAAAAAACCAGTCCATTATTTCAGGGATAAAGAGAAATTCATTTTTGCCTCAGAAATAAAGTCAATTTTAGAGGATAAGGAGATAAAAAGAGAGATAAATTATGATGCCATAGATGACTTCTTTGCTTTCTTATGTGTCCCGGCACCAAAAACCATTTTTAAAGGAATATATAAACTTCCACCAGCACATCTCCTGATTTGTACCCCAGACCAATTCTCCATTCGAGAATATTGGGATTTTAACTTTGGAAATACTCAAAAACTCAAAGAGGAGTATTACAAAGAAAATTTAATTCAATTATTGACAGATGCGGTAAAATGTAGATTAATGAGTGAAGTACCTCTGGGAGCTTTTCTAAGTGGGGGGATTGATTCAAGTTGTGTAGTAGCAATAATGTCTCAACTCTCTGAAAAACCTGTGATTACCTCTTCTATTGGTTTTGATGAGAGGGCATTTGATGAATTGAAATTTGCTCAAGTTGTATCCTCACAATTCAAGACAAATCATCATGAACATGTAGTTAGACCTAATGCATTAGAGATATTATCTAAATTAGTCTATCATTTTGACGAGCCTTTTGCTGATTCCTCAGCTATCCCTACCTACTATGTCTCTAAGATGGCTAAGGAGGAAGTAACTGTAGCCTTGAGTGGAGATGGAGGAGATGAATTCTTTGCCGGATATAATTCTTATCGCTACCATATTTCTCAAGATAGAATAAGGAGGATGCTCCCAACTTTTATAAAAAGATATATTCTTAAGCCTATGTTGAATCGCTATCCTAAATCCTGGCGTGCAAGAAAATATTTGACCAGCATATCTTCTTCATTTGAAGAATCACTCATACGGAGTAAGTTTGCTTGTGATTACTCCATGAAGCAAGAGTTATATACCCATGAGTTTAAATCACAATTAGCTAACTATGATCCCTCCATAGTTCTTGAACCATACTTAAAACGGTCAAAGGAATGGGACATTCTCTCCAGAGCTCAGTATATTGATGCTAAAACCTATTTGCCTGATGATATTCTGGTTAAGGTTGATCGGATGAGTATGGCGGTATCTTTAGAAGTACGGGCTCCATTCCTGGACCATGAATTGATTGAATTTGTCAGCACTATCCCTCCAAATCTAAGATTAAAAGGTGGTATATCCAAATATATCCTTAAGAAGGCTATGGAGGGATTAATTCCATCAGAAATATTAAGAAGAGGGAAAAAAGGATTCTCAGTACCTCTTAATATATGGTTAAAAAAGGACTTGAAGAGTATGGTGGAAGAAGTTCTGTTGGTTCCAAAAGCCTTTAAACGGGGATATTTTAACCCTGAATATGTCCAAAGGATGTGGCATGACTATCAACAAAATGGGACTAAAGAGTCTGCTACTCAATTATGGTGTTTATTGATGTTTGAATTGTGGCATAGAACATTTATAGATGAAGACCAGATACTTTCATAATAATAAAAAATATAAGGGAATAATGGCATCTAAAGTAAATATAATGCATTTAGTATATTCTTTAATAAGAGGTGGACTGGAGGCCGGAATAGTAGGACGGGTTAATAGGCTTAACTCTACCTACTTTAATCCTTCTATTTGTTGTTTCATAGAGGGAGGTCCATTAACAAAATTAGTAAGAGATGGAATAGATGTAGTGGAGTTGAAAAAGAAAGAAGGAAATGATTTTACACTTCCTTTTAAATTAATGAATTTATTTAAGAAAAAGCACATCCATATTGTCTATACGCACAACTGGGGTACACTTTGTGAAGGAGTAATAGGAGCAAAATTGGCATCTGTGCCAATTGTTATTCATCAAGAACACGGTACCGTTATTGATGTTATTAAATCTAAGAAGATAAGATTTTGGGCTCAGCAATTTATCTTTAACTTCGTTGACCAAATAACTACTGTTTCTGAATCCTTACGAAGATTAATGATTGAATCTTTAGGAATAGATAAAAAAAAGATTATTACTATCTTAAATGGCGTAGATATAGATAGGTTTAAAAATAAAATAAATAGGAATAAAGAGCGGGAAAAACTTGGTTTAAGAACAGATGAACCTGTAATTGGAACAGTGGGTAGATTAGTTCCAGTCAAGGGGCATAAGACACTTTTATATAGTATGTTAAATTTAAAAAAACAGATTCAAGGGATAAAATTACTTCTAATTGGAGATGGACCACTAAGAAATGAGTTAGAGGAGCTAATTAAAAAACTTGGGTTAAGTGAAAATGTTCTAATGCTTGGTGAAAGGGAAGATATTCCACAATTGTTAAAAACGATGGATGTGTTTGTTCTTCCTTCTCTCTTTGAGGCTCTGTCAAGAACTATATTAGAGGCACTGGCATCAGAAGTACCAGTAGTGACGACAAGCGTAGGTGGGAATTCTGAGGTAATAATTCATGGCTCAAATGGGCTATTAGTCCCTCCACAAAACCCTGAGAAGTTAGCTCAAGCAATAATTACTCTACTTAGTGATAAGGATAAATCTAATGCTTTTAGAGTAGCAGGTAGAAAATTAGTTGAAGAAAAATTCTCTATCCAGCGAATGGTAGAAGACGATGAAAAATTATTTAAATACCACCTTAAGAGAGTAGGAATATGGGATGCTTAAATTTTTTATAAAACAGTGTATTAAAGTCATATTATATTATAGTGGAATGATAGAACTTCTTCATTCTCTTATAACTTCAAAGTTAAGAGTAGCTGTTATATTGAGGTACCATTCTGTGGCGGATTTGAAAGATGAAAATTTTGCTTATGCCTCACCCCAAATAACCGTTTCTACAAAAAATTTTGAAGAACAAATAAGATATTTAGCTAAAAGATACAATATTATTTCTCTGGAGGATATTGTCTTACATATTAAGGAAGATAAACCGTTACCTAAAAATTCATTAGCCATTACATTTGATGATGGATATAAGGATAACTATCTAAATGCATATCCTATTCTAAAGAAATATGGGGTGACAGCTACCTTTTTTTTAGCCGCAGGATGTTTAAATGGTAAAGATGTCCTCTGGACACATAGAATAATCTATATCCTTAAAGAGACCAAAAAGAAAGAAATTTCTCTAAAAACTCAAGATGGTTCGAATGTCCTTAATCTTGAAACACTTAAAGATAAATTAAATGCTATTGATATAATTAATCCAATAATCCTTCGTCTTGACCAGAGTAAAAGGGAAGAATTTATTACAGATTTAGCAAATAAACTTGAGGTTGATATAAATAGGCAAGAATATAGTCATAAGTATATGTTATCATGGGCTGAAGTTAAGGAAATGGAAAAAGGTGGTATGAGTTTTGGTTCACATACCATTACTCATTGTAACCTGCCACATTGTTCTTATGATTATGCGAAAAAGGAAATTGAAGGTTCAAAGACAATTTTAGAAGAAGAACTTGGTAAACCTATAAATTTATTCTCTTATCCTAATGGAACTATTAAGATTCATTTTAATGAAGAGGTTAAAAGAATAGTTGAAGAAAGTGGTTTTATATCCGCAGTAACATCTGTTGATGGGGTAGTAGATAAAAAAAGTGATCTTTATGAATTGAAGAGAAAAGGTGTGGGAAAGGATATGAAACTATGCTTATTAGCCACAGAAATTGTAATATCTATGATAAAGGAAATCTTTTTTAAAAGATAAAATTCTAAAGGATAAATCATGAAAGGTAAAATAATAAGCTATCTTAAAGGTATTAATCCAAAAACATTGCTGGTAATAATTGTTTTATTTGGTTTAGCCTTAAGACTAATCTTCTTTAGCGGTTATATAGAACGAGATGATAAACATTATCTTGCTCAAGCATACAAATTTTCGATAGGCGATTTTAGTCCTGGAGATAGTGTATGGACGGTACGGTTGGGAGTAATAGCTCCTACAGCGTGTTTCTTTTCATTATTTGGGATTAATAAACTAACTGCGGTTTTGTTCCCTTTGCTTTGTTCTATTGGAATTATAATTTTAATCTATTATTTAGGGAAATTACTTTTTGATGGAAAGGTAGGATTAGTAGCTTCATTCCTATTATCTTTCTTCCCTTTAGATGTAATATTTGCTACTCATTTATACCCTGATATACCCATATCGTTTTTTATAACCTTAAGTATATTCCTATTTTTAAAAGGAGAAAGAAGTGAAAAGAAGATATATTATCTAATATCCGGAATATTTTTGGGAATTAGTTATTTAAATAGGTTGTCAGGATTACTAATTGGTCTATTTTTTATCTTTTATGTATTATATAAGCGAAAGCTCAAGATTTGTTATTGTCTCATTCCGCTTGGGTTTTTATTAATATTAGGTTTAGAATTAGTCTTATATTATTTTCAAACAGGGAATCCTCTTTTCAGGTATCAAAAAACATATGGTGAGAGATGGTGTATTGGAAAATCAGAATTTCTCTATAGAGGTACTAATTGGTGGATTGAACCATTACTTATGCTTACTACAAATCAAGAGTTTGGTATATTCTATTATTTTGTTTTACCAATTATAGTCTATTTCCTTTTTAAAAGGAATATTGAAGTTAATATATTACTTATTTGGTTGATTCCAGTATTATTGTATCTTTCTTACGGAACAGTTAGTTTCTCTCATTATCTGTACTTAAGGAGAGAGGAAAGATATACCTCGATGATAACAACACCTGCTTTACTTATTTTAGCGTATTTTTTAGTTAAAAAGGCAAATAAAAAATTTTATTATTCATCCTTATTCCTTCTTCTTTTGACTTCCATAGGATGTGTTTTGGTGGATAATAGTAGAATAAAAGACTATGTGTCCAGACAAATATATGCTTTCCATAAGGAGCACCCTAATACTGATATGCTTATTAGCCCTACTCCATATTTTGGGGCACTATTTTACTCAAAATTTCAAATAGATATTCATTTAAAATTATCCTGTGTAAATGACTATCCAGATAGTGATGGAGTTAGAAGTATCAAAAAAATATATCCAGAGGTACCTATTTCTCTCAAATTTGACCAGATAGATAATGCGTATGTAGCGGTACGGAAGAAGTATATTAATACTGTTCCATCAAATGCAAAATTAATAAAAATAATACAACAACCAAAAAGATTTTACTATCCTATCTTAGAAAAATGGCCTTTTAGCCATGTAGCTGAGAAATTATTCACATTTTATAAACCCATAGTAGAAGGGGAAGTGGTATATATATTTTATATCGATAAGCATCGTAAAATTAATTAATAGCTTTCGATGATTATATTTAGGGACTATCCGAAAAGTTGGAAATGCAAACTTGTTCTTGATTTCTTTCTCAACAAGTTGAGGCATCCGTTGGTTTTTCGAATATCATGAAAAAGATGGAAGAATTGAAAAAAGATTTAAAAACTCCATATTTATCAATTGTTATCCCTGCATTTAATGAAGAGCTAAGAATTAAAGAGACTCTCTGTAAGATAGTAGAATATATAAAAACTAAAGATTATTCTTATGAAATAATTGTAGTTGATGATGGTAGTATAGATAGGACTGTGGAAGTAGTAAAATTTACTGCAGAATCATTAAAAGAATCTATAACTATTATTAAGAACGAAAGAAACATTGGTAAAGGTGGTGCAGTAAAAAATGGTATTTTAAAAGCAAAAGGTGAATTTATCCTTTTCTCAGATGCAGACCTATCTACTCCAATTAGTGAACTTGACAAACTTCTACCTTTGGTTGAAGGAGAATATGATATTGCCATTGGTTCAAGAGCACTACCTGAATCTGATATTAAACTTCATCAACCCTGGTATAGGGAAAATATGGGACGGATATTTAATCTATTCGTACGATTAATAGCAGTAAGAGGAATAAAGGATACTCAGTGTGGGTTCAAATGTTTTAAAGGTTCTATAGCAAAAGAAGTTTCCTCTAAACAATATATTAATAGATTTGGGTTTGATGTAGAGATTTTATTTATTGCAAAAAAGTTAGGGTATAAAATTAAGGAAGTACCGATAAAATGGATAAATTCCCCTCATAGTAGAGTGCATGCAATTAAAGATTCATCTGAAATGCTTATGAGTCTTTTAAAAATCAGGATGAATGATTTAAAAGGGTTATATTGGGGAAAATGTTTATTAGAGAAAATAAAAATTTTAGAGATACTTCCATATTTCCCTCCAAGAACAGGTTGGAGTGTACGTGTTGAATATCTTAAGAAATGTCTTTTAGCAAAAGGATGTAAATGTGAGATATTAAATATTAGTCCTGAAAGCAGAAAGATTAAGAGTGAGGAGTATATTGATGTCCAGAATGGGCTTGATTATATCTTTAAAGTACTTAAATATTGCCTCAAAGGATATAAAATCCATATCCATGTGAATGGACAGTCTATAAAAGGTCTTATCCTTACATTAATTAGTGAATTTATTAGTTTTTTATTTATGAGAAGATGTATTTTAACCTTTCATGGCGGAGCAAAACAATTATATTTCCCAAAAGAAAATAATTGTTTGACAATACCAATATTTTTTGTTATATTTACTATCTCAAAAATAATTATATGTAATGATGAGTCTATTAAGGAAAAGATTAAAGGATATGGAATAAAAAGAGATAAAATTAAACCAATCCCAGCTTTTAGTAAGCAATACCTGGCATATAAAGAGACAAAACTATCAGATGATTTAGAGATATTTATCAATCAACATAACCCTATCTTATCTTCATATATCTTTGAACGGCCACAGTTTTATATACCAGATACCTTAAGGGCTATGAGGAAGATTACTAAAGATTATCATGATTTAGGTTTAATATTTGTTGGTCCTGAAAAGTACTCACAACAGACGATAAATCTTGTTCAAAATCTAAATTTAGAAAGGAATATATTTTTAGGTAATAATTTAACCCATGATGAATTTTTAACTTTATTAACCAGGTCAAAGATATACCTCAGAACTTATGAATGGGATGGTATATGTTCATCAGTATTACAGGCTTTATATCTTAAGATACCTGTCATAGGGTGTGAAAATCCACTTAGGCCTCAATGTGTTGTTAGATTTAAAGTGGGTGATGAAGATTCCCTAGTCGAAAAAATAAAATATGTCTTAAAGAATTATGATGATGTAAAGGAAAACATACAGTTACCTGAAATTGATGATACTGTTTCTAATGAGGTAGAGTTATTAATCTCATAATAATTGGAGGTAATTATGAACACAAAAGGAAAGAGAATATACTTGTCTAATTCTGTAATTGGACTTTTAGGAATTCTACTGTTGGCTGTGATATTGCGACTGATATTTTTCTATGGTTCCTTAGGTTCTATGGCTATGGATATTGCAGAACAAGCAAATTCTATCTTTAAAGGAATATTTGACCCAATTTCTGGTGGATTTACATCAAGAAGAATTGGGTTAATTTATCCAATTGCACTAATGTTCTGGTTATTTGGTATTAACAATTTTTCACTTGCTCTTTATCCATTATTATGTTCACTTGGCTCTATAATCATTACATTTTATATAGGAAAGATTCTCTTCAATGAAAGGATAGGTTTACTTGGAGCTTTACTGCTTTGTTTTTATCCCCTTGATATTCGGGTTAGTACATGTGCTTATCCTGATGGTCCAACGGCCTTTTGGGGAGCTTTGTCAATACTACTTTTTATCATTGGGGATAAAACACAACAGCCTAAAAAATCTATTTTAGCTTTTTTATTATCAGGACTATCATTAGGATTTACTTATCTATGTAAATTTACAGGTACTTTAGTAATACTCTTTTTCTTGGGATATATTCTATACAACAGAAAGATTAAGCTAATCTATCTATATACTGTTTTAAGTTTCGTTATAATTGTTATTTGTGAAAGTTTAGTTTATTATCTCCATACAAATATCTGGTTTTATAGCCTCCATACAATTTCCACAAAAGATGGTACCTCAGTTACAATTTCTCCAGATTATATGCTAAAAGAGATGTGGCGTTATCCTCGCTCTTTTTTTATTAGTTTATATCCCTATGGATTTTTCTTTTACTTTACTACTATATCCGCTATTTATGGTTTGATTAAAAGACAAAGAAGTTTCAATATTTTATTATTATGGATAGTTATTCTTTTCTTATACCTACAATTTGGGACAACATCATTTTCTCATTATGCCCTATTATCTCGTCTGCCCAGATATTTGGCAGTAATAAGCATTCCCATAGTATTACTTACTTCTGCCTTTTTAATTGAGAAGCAAAATTGGTTAAAGGGTAAATTTTGTATTATTTCTGTAGTCTTTCTGATTTTAACCTCATTGTTCTTTAGTGATCTAAATATGCTTGATTTTGAAGATGCAAGAACGATTGAAGCAATATATAAAAGATTGGGACCAGAACTTAACAAACCAGTTTATATTGACGAACGCGCTGGGAATGCATTACGTTTTTTATATAATTATAAGAAGAATAAATATATAAAGTTTTATACCCGTAGAAGATCAGTAGAGTCTTTTCAATTTGATAAACTCAGTGATATTTATGTTGCGGCAGAATTTAACTCTATGAGACATGCCAATAGAAGGTGGTTAGCTAAATATCCGGATGAGATATTTACTCCACCGCCACATTGGGAGGTGGTAGAAGAAATTAATAATCCAGGAAGATGGAGTAGTTACTTAGAACTGAAGATGATTAAATGGCTTATAGAGCTTCCATTTGTACCTAAGCTTCTCTCAAAGAAAATACTAAATACTATTTCAGATATGGATATTGAAAAAGATGGGGTTGTTCATTATATTCCAGATAGAGAAAAAATAGATTAGGAAAACAATGAATATGTCGAAAATTATTAAGCATTATATTAAAAGAAAGTCATTTCAGATTATATGTATATTATACTTGAAGAGGGCATAATTTACGATTCTGTATCTGCTTATGTTGTCAGGTTCAAGGTTCAAAGGTTCAAGGTTCAAGGTTAGAAAGCTAACCCTTCAACCGTGAACATGGAACCGTGAACCCTGGAACTGAGAATCTAAGTTACAAAAATCGGGACGGTTCATTTTATCGTTTTTCCTATGATTTCTTTCGGATATTTATTTGTAAGCGTCCACAGAAAATTGAAATTGGAAATTAGAAATTGGGCTTTTACTTCTCTC
>JBFMDD010000260.1:0-2417 GCA_040754115.1 bacterium | reverse complement strand
CATAAATTTTTGCTTCGCAACATTCTTCGAATTCAACTAATTTCAATTTATTTCTATCTTGCATTGTGTGATTTAACTCTCTTAAAAACTGATACATGAGTCTTTATTATTCTAACCATACAGCTCGCAATTTTTTACACTAAAGTGAATAGTCCAAATAGATATTTTTAGCTAACATCAGACACCCACCTAAAATCCTTTGACAAAGAGTAAATGATTTAGTATTATATTAATAATATGAAAATAGGAGTTGTGCCTTTTTTAAATGTTAAACCACTTATATACAAATTAGAGGTATGTAAATCAATAAAGTTGATTTATGAACCTCCAGCCGAATTATCCAACTTATTAAAAGAGAATAAGATAGATGTAGGAATAATTCCAACAATCGATTATTTTCGTGGAGTGGGTAAATTTGTTATTCCCAATATTTCAATTTCTTCTTATGAAAAAGTTGAGAGTGTAAAATTATTCTATAAAGATGACATCTCAAGAATCAAAACAGTAGCAGTAGATAAAAATTCATCTACCTCTATAGCATTGCTAAAAATTATCTTTAATGAAGTATATTCTATTTCTCCTGAGTTTAGAGAAATTAATATTATATTGCCAAAGGATTTAGAAGAAAACAAGGCGACTCTTTTAATAGGAGATCAAGCGTTAATGACATCAGATAAGAGCATAGACCTTGGGCAAGAATGGTATCAATTCACCAAATTGCCATTTGTTTATGCATTCTGGGTGATAAGAGCTGGAATAGGAATAGAAGATTATAGGAAAATAGTTAAACTCCTTACTAAAAGTAAAGAATGTGGGATGAAAAACTTAGATAAGATAATTACAAACGAATCAAAAAGACTCTCACTAAATAAGGAAATTGTAAGTAATTATTTAAGACAGACTATCAGGTATGACCTTAAAAGACCAGAATTAAAAGGAATTTTAAAATTTGTCAATTATGCGGTTAAATATAAACTTATAGAAAAGGAGCGCGAGATTGAGTTCTGGACTGCATCAGATTTTAAATATGGCATTAAACGGAGAAAGGTTGAATTTTAAACAAGGAATAAAACTCTTTCAAGAAGGGAATATTCTGGAGGTTGGTAAAGTAGCAAATACAATTCGCTTTCGATTCCATACGGATAATATTGTAACCTACATAATAGACCGTAATATAAATTATACCAATGTTTGTATTTCAAAATGTAAATTTTGTGCATTTTCTAAAGATGTCAATAGTAAAGAGGCATATTTTTTAACCTGGGATGAATTAAAGGATAAGATAGAAGAGACCATTAGATTAGGTGGTACTCAAATTTTAATACAAGGAGGATTACATCCTGAATTTAAGATTGAGTATTATGAGATGATGTTACTTAAGATAAAGACTGCTTTCCCCAAAATTCATATCCATGGATTCTCACCACCCGAGATTGTCCATTTTGCTACAAAATCAGGGATGAATATTAGAGACATTATAAATCGACTAAAAGATGCGGGATTAGATTCAATTCCTGGTGGTGGTGCTGAGATTTTAGTTGATAAAATCCGTAATCAAATAAGTCCGAACAAATGTTCTTCATCTCAATGGTTAGAGGTAATGAAGTGTGCACATAAACTAGAAATGAAAACTACCGCTACCATGATGTTTGGACATATTGAATCGATTAAAGATAGAGTTACTCATCTGTTAAAAATACGGGATTTGCAGGATGAAACAGGTGGATTTACAGCATTTATTCCCTGGACATATCAGCCTCAAAATACTGCATTAGGTGGTAGTGAAGTAGGAGGGTATGAGTATTTAAAAACACTTGCCATATCCAGAATTATGCTCCATAATTTTAAAAACATTCAAGCATCATGGGTTACCCAAGGACCAAAAATAGGACAGGTAGCTTTGACATTTGGGGCAAATGATATGGGCAGCACCATGTTAGAAGAAAATGTGGTTAGAGCAGCAGGTGCTGAATATCGCCTGAATACTCAGGAAATAATTAATTTAATAAAAGATGCGGGCTTTATTCCAAGACAACGGGATACTTTCTATAATCTCCTAATAGGTAGTTAAAATGCGTGGATTATTAATTTTTGCACCAAGAAAAAAGGTAAGCGTTTAGGCGTAAGTAAGGGGAAATGGAAAAGTAGGGGAAAAGGGGAAAAATATTAAAGAATTTCATTTTCAAACTTCTGAACCTCTCAGCTAAATTCAACTTAAGCTACGCAATTACACAGAGTAGAGAATTTATTTTGCTCAAAGATGGCAAAATTAGGCTCAAAAGCCTGATGATTTTTTGCAACTTATCCTTTGAAGTTGAGTTGATAAAAAATGCTTTCCCTATTTTCTTCCCTTTGTGTTCTTTGCGTTACTACTTTGTGTCCTTTGCGATTTATCCTTTTTTAACCGCAAAGAACGC
>JBFMDD010000259.1:0-3162 GCA_040754115.1 bacterium | reverse complement strand
AATTAATATGTAAATTTAAGCCAATTCATTCTGATTAGTGAGATGAGTGGTAAAAAAAGAGAAGGCTATTAGTGTAAATTCGTATAATTCGTTAAATTCGTGGTTTCTTAAACTTTGAAATTCCAATACAGTAAGGTCAATATGTGAGAAAACAAATTTTAAAAAGAGTCTGTGCAATAAGTCTTGGTTGTCCAAAGAATTTAGTCGATACCGAAGTAATGCTTGGGCTGCTAAAAAAAGCAGGTTATGAAATTACATTTAACCCAAACAATGCTGATGTACTTATTATTAATACCTGCTCTTTTATCAAACCCGCTGTTGATGAGTCAAAAGCTGTTATTCATGAGGCATTAAAGAAAAACCAAGAGATAATTGTTGCAGGTTGTCTGGTGCAACGATATGGAAATGACATTTTACAAGAATTCCCAAATATAGCATATCTAATTGCTCCTGGTGAGATTTATAAAATTTGTAAAATACTTAAATTACCTCAAAAAGTCTATCTTGGCACACCAAAATTTATCTATTCAGATAACACCCCCCGCTTGCTTACTACACTTAATTTTACTGCCTATGTCAAGATAGCCGAAGGATGTAGTAATTGCTGCTCTTACTGCCTTATTCCAAAACTAAGAGGAAGATTTAGAAGCCGTAAGATTGACTCGATAGTAAAAGAGGTAGAAAATTTAGCCTTTTTAGGGATAAAGGAGATTATCCTGATTGCTCAAGATACCACATTTTATGGAACAGATATTTATGGCAAGCCCAAATTAGCAGAGCTTCTGAAAGAATTAGTAAAGATTTCACCAATAAAATGGATAAGAATTATGTACACCCATCCAGAACACCTTACAGATGATGTAATTTCCATGATTAGCAATGAAGAAAAAATCTGTCCGTACATTGATATTCCTTTACAGCATATGGACGATAAAATCCTTAAAAGGATGAATCGACCACTACCTAGCTCCCAGATTCTAAGATTGATAAAAAAGTTAAAGACAACAATTCCAGACATTGCCTTAAGAACCTCACTTATGGTTGGTTTTCCTGGTGAGAGCAAAGAAGACTTTAAAAAATTAGTTGATTTTGTAAAGGAAATAGAATTTGATAGGCTGGGTGTTTTTAAGTATTCAAATGAAGAAGGAACGATAGCTTTCTCTATGCCAGACCAAATCCAAGAGCAAGTCAAGGAAGAAAGATTTTGCCAACTTATGGAATTACAACAAGAAATATCCGCTAAAAAATTAAAAAATAAAGTTGGAAAAAGAATTGAGGTAGTGATAGAAAAGGTGGCAGACAAAATAACCTATGCACGAAGCAAATACGATGCCCCAGATATAGATGGATTGGTTATCATCCCTGAAAAAATAGGCAAAATAGGGGAGTTTGTAGAGGTAGAGATAATAGCTTCTAAAGAGTACGATCTGCTTGCTAAGAAGAGTTGTAACCACTTTCTTATAGATTAGCTTCTTTGAGGAGTTTTACTAACTCATCAAAATCAATGGGTTTCTTAATACAGGCATAGGCAGAAGGCCGCTTTGCTTCTTTAATCATTTCAGGTAATTCATAATCTGTCATAACGATTACTACCACTCCTTCGCATAGCTTTTTTGCCTCCTTTAATATATTGAGTCCATTTACTCCTGGCAGGTTTAGATTAAGTAAGATACAATGACAGCATTCATCTTTAAGTATTGTGATTGCTTCTTCTGTATTCTTTGCAGTGCAGATTCCATAGCCTTTTGAAGTAAGCACTTCTTTTAACTCCTCTCTTGTTTTCCCATCCCCATTAGCAATTAAGATTACTTTTTGGTTCTGGGTAATGGCTTCCTCTATTAGTGCAATTACCTTTTCAGGCTCAAATGGTTTATGTATGCAAGCATAGGCTCCTTGTTTAATAGCTTTCTCAATCAAATCTTCTACTGAAAACGCGGTCATCATAATCACCTTTACTTCTGGGTCAATCTCTTTTATTTTAATAAAGGTTTCAACACCGTTTATACCGGGTAATCTAATATCCATCAAAACAAGGTCATAAGAAGTGGTTTTTATGTGCTCAATAGCTTTATACCCATCTAAGACAGTTGTTACCTGGTATCCTTCAAGTTCAAGAATAGTTCCTAATACATTTGCCAGGTCTTTTTCATCATCAACAATCAATATTTTAGCCATTTTATGTCCTCCGTAATTTCAGTTACCACGAATTAAACGAATTGGACGAATGAATACTAATTATTAGAAACAAGGAAATTACTGCCGTAACTCTCCTGTTGTTAACTATAGCAGTCCCATAGGGACAATATATCGGTAGAATGGCTTTCCATAAATTTTCTGATTGATTTCTCTATCTATTCCTACCAATATTATGTTCCTAACGGAACGATTATTCTCATGCCTTATTTATGGGTATTATCCTATGTAAACTTTCAGTTAATAACCGCTATAAGTGCTGATACCTGATTACTGAAAACTTACCACATAATATCACACTTCTCTAAATCTGTCAACTATTATTTAGATGTTGCTGGGATTCAGGGATTAGGGAGTCTGATAGTAAATGTTGTACCTATCCCAACCTTACTTTTCACCTCAATCTCACCTTTGTGTGCCTCAATGATACGCTGGCAGATGGCTAATCCTAAGCCTGTGCCTTTGCCCTTGGTAGTAAAGAATGGGTCAAAGATGCGTGGTAGGTCTTCCTCTGGTATTCCTGGACCGCTATCCTCAAAGGTTATCTGAACAAAGTCCTTTTCTCCAATTTGCAATCCGCCCGACCCACTTATGTGTGTGCTACGAATCCACAATTTACCTCCTTCCCCCATAGCCTCAGCCGCATTCTTAACCAGATTAACTACCACCTGCTTGAGCAGGTCAAAATCAACCGAAATCTTAGGAAGCTCACTGGAGAGTTCTTGTTTTACTTCTATATTAGAAAGAGTCTCCTCTGGCACCTCATTTAGAGCACCTTTGATCAGCTCATTTATGTTTACCTGCCCTATCTTTAGCTCAAATGGTCTTGAGAAATTCAGAAAGCTATTGAGAAACCCAGTTGCTCTTAAGACAGCATTATTCATCTGCTGGATAGTTCGTTGAGATTTGACATCCTCTTTGGGCACAATCTCTTCCTTGAGTAAGTATAGCCCGGCGTTGATAACCTGT
>JBFMDD010000258.1:0-6978 GCA_040754115.1 bacterium | reverse complement strand
GGGGGAGGGGGAACAAAGGCGAACTTAAATCTCAATTCATATCCTTCTATATCTACAAAATCTACAAAAGAGCCTAAAAGCTTTAACTTAATATTTCTCTTTTAGATAGATATTAGATTAGGTATTATAGTTATTTTTTCAAGCTTTAGCTTGGAAAAATAACCGTTATGGTCTAAGTCCCCTCGCCTTTTTGGGAATTTTTCAGCAATTTTGTCTATTATTACTTGTTTTCTCTCAAGAGTTAAATAGATTGCTTAAGCATATTTCCTGTCCTAAACCAGTCAACATTATGCTGGAAGGGAAGAGCCCGAAATGCGCCAGGCTTACCTCCGCCCATTTTTTTGCCGACTTCAATGTAACCTTCCGTTGATGGCTGAAGCTGTTAGACTTTTTTATGGACGATTCTAACATTTAACCCCTCCCGTCTCTTTTACCATAAAATCTTGATTTCTTCCAACCATTAAGGTTGTTCTGTTTCTCAAGAGATTTGTAAAGTTTAAAATATTAAATATCTATTTGTCAAGAAATTTTTTAACTCTTCCAAAAAACTTACAATTTACATCCATTTGCATTTCAACAATATTAGTAAGTAGTGAAATAATTTGCTCTAACTTATTTTTTTCACAATTAAAACAAAGTTCCATAAAATCTTCCATTTTCTTTAAATTCTCTTGCATAAATTCAATCGCTTTAGCATCGGATATTTCTATAATATCACCTAAATCATAATCTTTATTAAAATGCTTTCTAAAAACAGTTCCTTCTTTATTATCTTCTATCCAAAAGAAAGTTCCATTTTTGGCTTGTAAGCGATATATAAATTTATCTTTGCCTTCTAAATAAGCAGGCCAACCAGATTTTGCTTGTGTCCTAAAATACTTTCTTGCTTCTACAATTCTATATTGCATTATTTTTTAATGATATATTGTATCAATGTCTTTGTCAAGTATTTTTAAAGTATTTTTTTAAAAAACATTTGATAAATTTTTATTTATTAAATAAACTTTTATTATGATAAAAAAAAGGTCATATGAAAGATATTTCTTTGAAAATGATCCATCAAAAGGTGGCAGACCAAGAAAACTTGATCCAGTTAAAGCTCTTAAGTTGCGCTTAGAGGGTTATAGCTATCCTGCAATAGGAAGAAAATTAGGAGTAGACCATTCAACAGTAATATCTGCCCTTAAAAACTTTAAAAATCTTTTCCAAACTTTACCTGATGCAGAAATTTATGAAAGAATCAAACCCCCTTGTCTATCAGCTTTAGAACTAAAACTTGTGAATGCATTAGCTAATGACGAAAAGCTTAACAAAGCAAACTACGGTCATATTGCTTTTGCCATCCGAGAAATAGCAAAATTGAATAATTTGGCTAGAGGAAAGCCTACAGAGATACAAGATATTACTCAAGTTGAGAAAACTTTTAAAGAAATTAAGGAAGAAAAAGAAGAATTATTGAAAGAAATTAAGAAATTAGGGGGAATTGTAATTGATGGAGAACTTGTAGAAAAGTGACTACAGAAGAAAAAGAAGAAAGATTAGAAGAACTTAAAGAGCATTTTAAAAAACTTGAACAAAGAGAAGTTAAATTGCTAGAGGTAATAAAACTTTATCAACTAACCCATAAAAACGAATATTTTAAACCCCTTTCTTATCAGCAAAAAGTTATTGATTTGCTTCATCAAAACAAAAAAACTATTGTTTTGGTGGGAGCAAATAAGATTGGAAAGACCACTTTAGCAACAAATATTATTGCTTCTTTTGTTTTAGGAACTCAGGGATGGGATAAAAAGCCATCTATTTTTAATAGAAAGCCTACAAGAGGAAGGATTATTGCCGTAGATTGGGAAAAGACTATTGGTGAAGTTATTATTCCTTCTTTGAAAGAATGGCTTCCTATAGGGACTTATACAACAAGAAAGAATAATATAGGGGTTGATACTTATTGGACTTTTAATAATGGCTCTACAATTGAATTGATGACACACAGTCAGGATACAGCAGTTCATGAAGGTTGGAATGGAGATTGGGTGTGGTCAGATGAGGTTTTGCCTCAAGATAAATATATAGCAAATAAAAGGGGACTTGTTGCCAATAATGGGGTTTTTCTTATTACAATGACAGCTTTAAGCAATTCTAGCTGGGTATTAGACGAATTAGTCCTAAATACTAAAGACCCTTCTATTGGTTGTATTACAAATATTCCTATTGAGGTAAATACTACGCTTTCTCAAGAAGCAATACAAAACTTTATCAATGCTTGTTCTGAAGAAGAAAAAGAAGCGAGAATAAGGGGAGGGTGGTTAGAACTTACAGGACTTGTTTTAAAAGAATTTGAGAGAGATATTCATATTATAGAACCTTTTGAAATTAAAGATAAAAAAAATTGGATCGTAGTGGCAATGATTGATTTACATCTTAATCTTCCTCAAGCAATTGGTTTTTATGCGGTTAATGAAAAAGACTGTCATTATGTAATTGATGAAGTATGGGAAAATTTAAGTCCTGGAGAAATTGGAGAGAAAATAGTTGAATTGAAAAAGCAATATAAATGGAACTTAAATTATGCTTATATTGATCCTTTAGCGAAAGGAGATAATCAATATGTTAAGAATAGAGTAAGTATTGACGATAGTTTTACAATTATTGAAAGAAAATTAAGAGAAGGGGGTATTATTTTAGATATTGCTTCAAAAGATAAAGATAGTGGGGTTAGAAACTTAAGAAATTGGTTGAAGGGACCAAATAAAATGCCTTCTTTATATTTCTTTGATAAGTGCCAAAGACATCTTTATGAGATTGTAAGATGGATTTATGATAAGGATGGTAAGCCCAAGAAAGAAAATGACCATTTTATGGAAAATCTATATCGCTATACCCTTACTCCTCAACAAAAATATATTGAAAGATTTGATTATAGTAAATTAAAACATATAAGACTAATATCTTCGTAAATTTTTCTTGACAAATTTATATTTAAAGTTTTATTATTAAAGTAAAAATGGAACAAGATAAAGAGGAAATTTTAAACTTTTGCTTGAAGAAAATTGATAATTTAAAGACTACCGTAGATAGATTAAATGAACTGCGAACTGAAGCATTAGAATTTTATCATAGCAAACCCTACCCTTGGGATAAAGACTTGGAAGGTAAATGGTCTACAGTTATTACCGATGATGTTAAAAATGCGATAAATTGGGCTTTGCCTTCCTTAACGAGAATTTTTACAGGAAGCAAAGATGTTGTTTCAATTACACCGCAGGGAGCAGAAGATGAAAAAAGGGCAGAATATATGACTGAATTGACTAATTATCAATTACAAATTAAGAATAATTGGGAGTTTTTTATTCAAGATTTATTATTTGATACCCTTTTATTTGGAACAGGTTTTGCAAAGGTTTATTGGAAAAAGCATAAAGAAAGGGTTTTAAAGACTTACGAAAATCTTTCTTTTGATGAATATCAATTTATCAAGTCAAAATTAAATGTAGAGATATTAAAAGAAGAAGAAAGGATAACTTCAGTAGACAAAATAGATGAATTCGGCAATGTTATTTCTGTAGAAGAAAAAGTTTATAATATAGAGGTGGCATATACTATTGAAGATGAATTTCCGATACTTGAAAATGTTGCTCCTGAAGATATTGGTTTTACTGCTAATATAAAAAATTTGGATGATGTAGATTTTGTTTATCACAAAATCAAAAGAAAAGATTATGAAATAAAAGAAATATATGGAAAAGATAAAGATGAATTACAAGGAGCAACAAGTAAAGAGGCTATAAATGAACTTAAAAGAGAAAGGTTTTATAATATTGATATTGATGAATTTTACGATAAAGAAAGCGATTTATATACTACCTATGAATGTTATTTTAAGTATAAAAGTTCTGTTCCTATGAGAGCGGTAATCTGTGGAAACATTTTTTTGGAAGAACCTATTGAAAATCCTTATGGAAGACATTCCTTTTTTGCTACTGTAACAAATAAAGTTTCTCATAGATTATGGGGAGAAGCTTTAGCAGATTATGTAAAACTTTATCAAATAATAAGGACTGATTTAATCAGGCAATTCCTCAATAACGCTAATTATTCAAATAATTCTGTAGTGCTTATTGATGAATTAAAAATCAGTCCTATTGATTTTAGAAATAATAGATTTCCAGGAGGTGTTATAACAACAAAAGGTTTAGGAGGATACGAACCTGTTAATTTTCCTCCTATGCAACCTTGGGTATTTAGTTTATTTGAATTGATAACTCAGGAAAGAGATGCAACAGGCATTTCAAGATACAGTCAAGGATTGGACCCTAACACTTTGAATAAAACGGCAAGAGGGGTGCTGGCTATTATGCAGGCTAGTCAACAAAGACTAGAGTTAATGGCTAGAATTTTTGGAGTGGGAATAGCAAAGATAATTAACTTTGTAGTTGATTTAAACATTAAATACTTCAAAAAAACTCAAAGTATCCGCTTACTTAATGAGTGGATAGAAATCAGTCCTGAAAATATTGTTGGAAGATATGATATTTCAGTTAATACTGGAATAGGGGGAAATGAACAGATAATTATTACTCAAATGCAACAGTTACTAGGACTATTTACACAAATAGGTAAATTTGGTATTCCCATTATATCGCCTCAAAATGTCTACAATGTAATGAAAGAGCTTATTGAGGCAATGGGAAAGAAAAATGTAAATGATTTCATTACTGAACCTGCTAAACAGGAAGAATTACAAGCATTATTTGAGCAAATTACAATGTTTATATTGCAAGGAAATATGGATGCTATTTTTGGTGGTTTAAAGATTTTAGCAGATAAATTAGGGGTTCAATATCAAGAAATAGCTACGCAAAAAGGAGAGCAAGTGCCACCTTTACCATTAGAAGCCTCTCAACCTTCTCAACCCTTTCAATCTTCTCAACCTGAAGCTTTTTATAATTTAGGTCAAGAATTACAAGCCTTAAGAGGAATGCCACAAGGATAATGGATAAAATAGCAGAAGATGCAAGATATGCGAAGGAAATTTTGAATAATCCTTTATGTAAAAGGTTTTTTGAAGAATTTAGAAATATATTATTTCAAGAATTTGAAAGAAGTCAACAAAAAGAAAAAGAAGAAAGGGAAAGAATTTATATCTATCTTTATTTTCTAAATAAATTTCAAGTGTTTTTTGAAGCTTTTGTTAAGAATCAAGAAATAACAAGAAAAAGTTTGGAAGAGATAGAATTGAAAAAAAAATTTCTTGACAAATTTAAATTTTAATTTTATATTTTAAAGTAATACTTTAAATCTTAAAAGAGGTGATGTAAATGGATACTTTACAGACAGAAGGCAATCAAGAAGAAGCTGTATCAGCCAATCTTCCTGAACCTAATGTTTCTGTTGAGAGCCAACTAGAAAGTCAACAGGTTGAAACTCCAGAGGGGAAGTCATATTATACCCCAGAGGAAATGGGCAATCTTGACCCTGCTAAAGTTGATACTTCTCGTATCCCTCCAGAGCATTTGCCTTTTTATAAGGCTATGCAAAGTGGATGGAATGAGAAGTATATGTCATTAGCAGAGGAAAGAAGAACATTTAAGAAAGAGCAAGAGGCTTTTAAAGCCCAACAAGCTCAATCTCAACCTAAATCTCTTGAGGAAGCATATTTCCAAAATCCTGCAGAAGTGTTAGCATATTTGGATAGTCAAATTGGAGTTAAACAGCAAGAAGGCGATATTGACGAAGCTAATAGGCTTATAAATGCTAAATTAAATTTAATCGCCAAAAGACAGGAATATACAGAAAGTATGTTAAAACAGCGGGAAGAGGAAGGAAGAATTGTTGCTGATATAAAGGCGCAAATTCCTGACTTTGAGATAAAGGCTTCTAAAATAGGAGAGTTTGCAAAAAAAGAATTAGGATTAACTGAAGATGATATATTGACATTAACAAATCCTAGATTAGGAAAAACTGCAGTTAGGATTATAACAGCTATCAACAAAATTTATGATTTGCATAATGCCGATAAAAATCTTCAGAAGAAAGAAGGAGTTCTTCCTAATCCTAATATTCAGCCTGTTACTACGGTGACTCCGTCCATTGAGGGCACTTCTTTAAAAAATTTATCTGATGAAAGAATAAGCGAATTTGCTAATCAGATAATAAGGAAAGGAGGATAATATTTATGGCAATAACAACAACAACTCAAATACCACCAGCGGTAAGTGAATTTTACGACAAGCTTTTGCTTGTTAGGGCTTTACCAAATCTAGTTCACGATAGATTTGGGCAAAGAAGGGATTTACCGCCAAATAATAGCGGGACAATTAAATTCCGAAGATACGAAAGTCTCTCAGTAGCAACAACACCTCTTACTGAAGGCACAACGCCCAGTAGTGTTCAGTTATCAAAAACAGATATTTCTGCAAATATTGATGAATATGGCAACTATATTGAGATAACTGATAAGGTTAATTTGCTCAATGTAGACAAAGTTTTAACGGAAGCTACTAATGTGTTGGGAGAAAATGCAGGTCAGAGTTTAGATGTTTTGACACGAGACATTTTAGTAGCAGGAACAAATGTCCAATATTCTAATGGTTCAGCTAGAAATGCAATCAATACTATTATTGATACAACTACACTTCAGAAGGCTATTAGAACATTGGAAGGGAATAATGCCAAATATCATACCACAATGATTGAAGGAAGCACTAAAATTGCAACAATTCCCATTGCTCCTGCATACTGGGCTATTGTTCATCCCGATGTAGCAATGACCCTTCGGAATTTGACCGATTTTATTCCTGTTGAAAAATACGCTAATCAGCAACAGGTAATGAAAGAGGAAATTGGGGCCTATCGGCAAATCAGGTTTGTAACCTCTACCCAAACCAAAATTTGGACAGGAGCTGGCGCAGCAACAACTTCTATTAAAAATACAGGAGGTGTTGCTGATGTTTATGCTACTTTAATTTTTGGGACAGATGC
>JBFMDD010000257.1:0-17214 GCA_040754115.1 bacterium | reverse complement strand
CAGAGCTTTGCACCCATACATCCCTCAAACCTTCTTTAATCGCCGCAATTGCCCAGTCTTCCTTTATCCCTAAATCACCTATGGCATCGATAGCAGGATTTCGTGGTGATAATTCTATCTTCTTGCTTATTTTATCCCTAACCCTCTCTATTCTTGAAGCCTCATTAAGCACCCTTCCGGCACGGCTCTTTAATCCTGCTGGTCCTCTAAAGAGAAATTCTATCAATTTCTCTGTTATCCTGTCCATAAGCCCTATCTCTACATTGGTACTATTTGCCATACACCTTCCTGCCAGGAGAACATTCTTCTTTAAGATGCCTTCATTAATTTCATCTCTCTTGCCATTAAATATTCTTTCAATATAATCTGATACCCTTTTTGTGCTGGTCTGGATTATACCCAATTCAGAGGCAACCAATATCAAGACTTCTTCCCAGCGACCTGCATAGAAGAATTCATCTAAATAGTCAAAATAGAGTTCATCCCTCACCAGTTCAACCGCAGATAGATATTCTTCAAATGATAGATGGGTAAATCCCCAGAGCCCTACTCCTTTCTCCTCTAATAATCCACTGCCTTGTTTAAGCCTTTCTAAAAAATTATTAAGGCTTTCCTCTATTCTTTCTTTAGCTATACCTTTTTCAACCAGTTTTTGTCTAATAAAGCCTCTTAAATTATCCTCCGGGATTATCCCGGCAGGAAATCCCTCGTGCATCCAGAGGGCTAATGGGCTAAGGATAGGGATTGCCTCTGTTCTAAAGTCTATCTTTTGGGCTTCAGGGTGAATAATGCTTATACTTCTCGCCTGATGCCAGGTTTCTACAAGTGTCTGAATCATTCGTTCAAAGAGCTGAATACAGTAATTTGGTAGCTGTGCCTCTATTTTATGGATAAGCACGGTAAGGGTTAAGAGAAATGGGTTGGCAATAAATTGTGACAGTTGGGGACTTTTTTCTAATACCGCTATCAGCCTTTCTGCCTCCTTCATCCCTATTGTTTCTCCTATTTCATCTCCATTCCTTAACCCTTTTTCAATAGCCATCATTAACTTCTTTATTAATGGTTTTGCCTGTTCAATAGTTAGCTCCTCTATAAAATAGGTCTCCCCATTTTCCATAGAAAGCCCTGGAAAGCCAATTATCCTGCTGGTAATAACGAATCTACTTTTGGGGCAGGATTGGATAAATGCCTCTATCCAGCCTGCTATTTCCCTTCTTTCTGTATCCGATGGCACCTCATCCATACCATCAAGTAGAAATATTGCCCTTTCTATTTCCTCATCTATAAATCCTGCTATCTCAAGATTAAGTATCTTAAAATAGCGAATGATTGCCTCTTTCATCCCAATTTGCTTATTTTCTGCCTTCCATATCTGGGAAAGATGGCCTATGGAGATAGGGAATGGAAAAAGTGCATCATCCAATCCCAGCCGCTCTTTAATGCTTATCCCTCCCTCTCTACAGGAAATGGCAAGGTATTTTATGAGTGTGCTTTTCCCCGCACCCGGTGAACCAAGAATAATGGCATTCTGTCTTCTTTTTAACACCTCTTTCAGGGTTAAAACTGACGAAGATGTTCTTCTAATAAAATCCCTTTTTTGAGTAAGGTCTTTTCCCTCTATCATCTCCTCAGGGGTGAATATTTCCATCTCCTTTGTTCTAAATGTAAGTGGCGAAAATATCTCAAACAGGTCAATTGAGACTATTCTTTCCTGCCGCAGCCCTTTTGGAATAATCTTTCCATACCTTTCTTTGATAGTCTCAAGGTATTTCATCTTTGGTAGCTGGGTATCTTTATCACCGGGTATAAATTTATCCACTTTATCTATCTTTCTATTTTTGGGATAGACAAAAACCGGGGTTTTATCTTCCTCTGTTGTTCCACAGTATCTAAATTTTCCCTTAAGGTCATTGGGCAAAAGGTCATAGACATCATTATGAATGAGTATGCTTGCGGAAGGGCAGGCTTTAAGGATATGACCTCCTATATCCAGGGAATAAGCTTTTATTTCACCAAGTGTTTTTTTAAATGGGATAATTCCAAGATGAATAGAGATATACCCCCTCAACTCCTCCCTGGTAGTAATAAGCTCTTCATAAATAGCAAGTGCTGATTCTGTTGCCCTTTTGCTCAGGATTTTGGCACACTCCAGCAGTGATTCTGAATAATCGGTATAGAAGAAGCCCGTGGTTGCATCTCCATGCCATTCAATAAATTTCCCATTAAAGGATAAGATTTTTTCTTCTACAATCCTATGGAATTTCTCGGCATTTACTCTATTGGTATCCTCTGTACTTGCTACCCTATCTATAAAGAGAAAGGAAAAGAGATATTCTTTGCCCTCCTTTAATTTCTCCCAGCATAAAATCTCATTCATCATCATCCAAATAGGGTAAGGATAAATTCCTCACCACTCTCCTCTAATTTAGGTTCTTTGCCATTATGTTCGAGCATCCGCTCAATAATCTTTTGAGGTATCCCCAGCCCTATATCCTCTGCATAGCCATATTGGGCTAAGAATTTATATATTATCGGGTTTCTTGTATAATGAGCAGTTTCCTTCATATTCTCTATAGTAACAGTATTGGGAAGTCTTCCCGGGCTATGGATTTCAACCCTATTTTTAAATATAAGGAGTCGTATCTTTGAGCCAGAAATACTATAATCTCTATGAGCCACGGCATTGACTATGGCTTCACGGATAGATTCTTTTGGATACTGCGGTCTATCCTTCCTCCTTATTCCCTTTAGTTTTGATGAGGAAGAGGTATGTGTCATAACAAATTCTATTGCCTCTTCTATGAGCTCTATCAAGGGACCTCCTATTTCCTTTTTAGCCCTCATATCGTAGTCCATCTCATCTTCAGGAAACTGAACCGAGATTATTCCTGCTTGAGGAAGGATGGTTTCTGGAGACTTACCAAACATCAGCAATCCTGCGATGGTAGGATAATATTTATCTTCGACTCTGGTCATAACATTTATATTTCCTAAAAGCCTAAGTGATTTTTTATAGTCCTTTCTATGAAGTACTTGAGAGAAGTAGTCTTTGAGTCTATCCTGGTTCAAATCTTTTAATGAGGCATTATAGATGGGTGCAGTATCATAATGAACCATCTCTCTTCTCTGAAACATCCTTGCCAGTTCATCAGGGGTGGCATCACGGACAGTAGAACCCACACGGATGTAATAATGTCCATCAGATGTCCGGTAGACCATTCCTTCACCCTTCCTGATGGTAACAATGGCAATGCTCTTACCATCAATAGTTTTTCTCTCAAAGATGGGGATAATTGAGGGATAACAATTGTTTCTCCCTACTTCCATGACCCATTCCTCTATCTTTTTTCTGGTAATTCCCAGAGGAATCCCATTATCATCAACCCCTAAGAAAATAATCCCTCCTTCTGAATTTACAAAGGCAACGATGATGCGAGCTAACTCAGAAGTTCCCACCCTTTCATCTTTGAATTCTACCTTAGAATTTTCTCCATTTTTAAGTATTTCTAATATCTCTTTTTCATTCATCTACAATTACCTCACAGTAGAGAGTAGAGAGAAGAAATAGGCTTGGTTTCTTTACTCTCTACTCTCTACTCTCTACTCTCTACTCTCTACTACAGATATTCTCCCATCAAAAGTCTTAATTTGTCTTTAGTATTTTGAGGGATTAATTCTGGTTTAGTAATTATACCGTTTTTGAGAGCAGTGGCACATAAGCATTGGCGAGTATCAATAAGTTGAGGAATTACACCTTTAATGATATTTTTTGCATGTTCGACATTTTTCATTAGATTATTTATCACCATCTCTATGGTAACATCCTCTTCTTCCTCGTGCCAAACATCATAGTCTGTAACCAATGCGATAGTAGCATAGCAAATTTCAGCCTCGCGTGCTAATTTAGCTTCTGGTAAATTAGTCATACCAATGATATCACATCCCCATTGCCTATAGATATTAGATTCTGCCCGAGTGGAGAACTGTGGTCCTTCAATACAAATGTATGTTCCTCCTTGCCGAATAAAATATCCTAATTTCTTACCCATATCAAAAAGTAACTTACTCAATTGTGGACAGTATGGGTCAGCAAAACCTATATGTCCTACCGCACCATCTCCAAAGAATGTATGTTGTCTTGTAGCCTTAGTGCGGTCAAATAATTGGTCAGGAATAACTATATCTAAAGGTTTTATTTCCTCTTTTAGACTACCTACCGCACTTACTCCAATTATTCGCTCAACACCTAATGATTTTAGGGCATGGATATTTGCCCTTGAATTTACCTCTGCTGGCATAATACAATGTCCTTTTTTATGCCTGGGTAAGAAGGCAATTTTTTTATCTTTCAGCCTCCCAATCACAATGTCATCAGACGGCAACCCAAAAGGAGTAGGAATCTGCTTTCTTTCAATCTCCTCTAATCCCTCCATCTGATACAACCCACTGCCTCCAATTACTCCAATACTTACTTTCTCCAATTTATCCGACCTCCTATCTTAATAAAGTGGCGAGTAGAAAGTAGAGAGAGTACTTTTTATCCTTTCTCCCTATTCCTTACTATCTAATTTTTCTATGGTGTAAATTCTACTTTTGATGTCTGAGAACTTGGACTCTACTTTAACCAATAGCCTTACGTGTTTTATCCCCTTCGGCAACAATTAAGTCTCCTAAATACTTAGTTGTTTCTTTTATAGACTCTCTCATTAAATTAGCTACATATTCAGTAGTTTCTTTAATCATTTCTCTAGTCAATTTACTTTCTTCTGCTATTGCTTCTCTTGTTAACAAACTTTCTTTTTTAAGTGTTTTATTGTTAACTATCGCATATATAGTAAGGAATATACCTAATATTGTAGCGGCTGTTCCTACCAATGCTAAACTTTCTATAAAGTTCATTTTTAAATTCCTCCTTTGGTTATTAAAATGATTATAATTTTCACCAATTTCCTCGAAAACACCTATGCTTTTTCTCTGTCATTGCGAGCGATAGCGAAGCAATCTTGCTGGATTGCTTTGTTACTAATGCTTCTCGCAATGACATTTTCATTGTCGTTTGTGTCTCCTTCTTGAAACATGTAGGTTTCTATTATTCTTTAGCCTTTAACACTACAATTTTATCCTTAATCAATTCTGCCAACTCACCTTCACCATATATACTTTGCGGGTAAGTTTTTTGAAGTCGCTCATAAGCTAAATATGCCTCTTTATATTCACCTGTTTGCTCATAACACTCTGCTACATGATATAAAGCATGCGGAACTAAATCAGAAGTAGGGAATGCATCTGCTACCTTTTGCCACATTTCTTTAGCTTGAGTAAACTCTTCCATCGCATAAAGTGTTTCTGCCTTTCCATAGATGGCGTACACAGTCCAATAACTATCAGGATATTCACTGATAAGTTTATCATATTTACTAATTGCAGCGGTATATTCGCCGTATTCCTGAGCGCGGTGAGCACCATCATAAATAACTTTTGCCTGCTCATCATTTAGTTTTTTCTGTGTAGTTTTTAGTGATTCGATAGATACATTAGCAAATTTAGTATTAGGATATTTATCTATTATCTTTTTAAATTGTAAAATAGCCTCTTGTAAATTCCCTTGTTCATAAAGGGAAATAGCAAGATTATATTCTTCTTCAACTCCTCTTGGTGTACCTATCGTTGATATGGTAATCAAGTTTTCATCTGCCTTTTTTGCATATTCAGTATTGGGATACTCTCCTTTTATCTCCTCAAACCATTCCTTAGCACTTTCATAATCGCCTAAAGCATAATATCGTTGAGCAATATTAAATTTACGTTTCATGCGTTCATTTTTCAATGCCTCTTTTGCCTCATTAATTCCTGCCTCAGCCAACTGAACATAATCAGTATCTGAGTAGTCAGTGAGTATTTTTTGGAATGCATTTATTGCTTGCGGATAGTCTTCTTTTTTCATTAATGAAAGTGCGTTTTTATATGTTTTATAAGCGCCCAATTCACCCTCTTTAGTCTCCAACTCAACTAATTTTTCTTCTGCCTCTTCTTTATACTCTGTTTCTGGATACTTTGTAACAATTTCTTTAAATCCTTTCTTTGCCTCATTAATTTTTTGGTCTTCATAGAGTTCTACCGACTCTTCAAATTTTTCCTTGGCAACTAAATAAGATTTTTCCTCTTCAACTAATGCAATAGCCTTTTCTGCTAATTTAGCATATTCACTCTCAGGAAATTCGAATATAACCCGTTTAAATTCATGAATTGCCTCATCATAATTTTTATCATTTAATGCCTTCTCTCCTCGTTCATATATTGTAAGTGCCTGTTTGTATGAAGTGGTAACTAAAATCTCGTCAATTTTTGTTAATAATTCCTTCGCTTCTTTTACCACTTCACTATTAGGATATTTATCAATTAACTCATTAATACTATTTTTAGCTTCCCTGTATTTTTTATTCGCATACAAGGAATTAGCTTGTTCTAATAATTCTTTTGCCTTCTTTTCATCATACTCAGCTTTAATTTTATCAATAGCCTTTTTGGAAGATGGAACATATTTACTATCTGGATATTCATTTATTAACTTTTCAAATGAAGAAATAGCCTCTTCATAATCCCCCAGTCTATAATTGCACCAGCTAATAGAATAGAGGGCATAATCAATATATTCACTTTTAGGATAATTTGTAAGTACCTTTTTATATTCCTTTAAAGCCTCTTGTGACCTATGTTGATAATATAGACATTCGCCTATTTTAAGCTGAGCATAGTGTGCAAACTTACTTGTCTCAAATTTCTTAAGGAAATCTCTAAATAAAGATAGTGCTTGTTGATAATCTTTAGCTTCAAATGTTTCCTTAGCCTTCTGTAATAATTCCTCTTCGGTTGGAGTTTGTTCAACAGGAGGTTCAATTTTTTTCATCTCTTCTTCTTTAGTCATAGTAGGAGTACCTGGCTTATGAGGTAAATATTTTTCCAAATCTGCTATGTTATATTTAGCATACTCGGCCTCTGATGTATCAGGATACCGATCTCTAAGCTTAATAAATACCCTTTTAGCATTGTCATAATCACCTATTTTTTGGAAACACTCACCTGCTCGACTTAATGCATATCTTGCAATATCTAACTCTGGATATAAATCTCCCATTTTCTCATAAAGAGTAGCTGCATCTGTTAAATTTTGTAGTTGAAATGCAGATTCAGCTAACATAAGTCTTACATCTGGTATCGCCTCTCCATTAGGATAAAAGTCTAAGTATTTTTGACAAAACCCATTAGCTTCCTCAAAATTACCTGACTTAAATGCATTTTTTGCTTGCTCATAAAGAGCTCTATCATCTTGAGACTGGGCATTTACGCTTATTCCTATAAAGAATAAACAAACTAAAAATCTTATTATCAATTTTCTCATTTTTTAATTCCTCCTTTTAGTGGGAGATAGAGAATAGAGAGATTTTTCTGATTACTTGCTGTTTTTTTCTATTCTCCATTGATTTCTTCTAACTTATAGTTTCTTGTTCCTAATCCAATTTCCTGTGCATAGTTAAGTTGTGGTTCTGCTGTTAATTTAGGATTAAATCCTTGTAATTTATCCTCTCCTGGTTGAAAATTAGTTTTTAAGGCAGTGTTTGGAATACCTATTTGTTGATTGACCAGGTCAAGTGACGCCTGGTCAATAGCCACCGGGTCTGATGATGCCAGAATTCCCACATCTGGGATAATATTAGCATCAGAATGAGGACAGCAATCACAATCTGGAGTAACATTAATAATAAAATTAAAAAAACATGCCTTTTTGCCTAAAAGCGCCCCATAAGCAAATTCTACTATCCTTTCCTGGACAACTTTAGGTGAGGTTCCTTCCCAATCAATAGCAAAGAGAGCATTTGGACACATAACTATACACTGTCCGCAACCAAGGCATTTATCAACATCAATTTGTGGCATTTTATTTACAATAGTTATAGCTCCTCCCGAACAATTATTAACGCAAGTTAGACATTGGTCACACACCTTTCCTTTTACCACTGGTATAGCGTCACAGTGCATCTTAAATTTACCTTTTCTATCTGCTAATCCCATACCAATATTCTTCAAACTCCCACCAAAACCTGATAATCCATGCCCTTTAAAATGCGATAAACAAATTATTACATCTGCCTCATGAACTACTTGGGAAGTAGTTATTGAGGTAAAATGTTTTTTATTGATGACTACTTCAACTGCTGCCTCTCCTTTTAGTCCATCTCCAATTATTATAGGTGCCTGAACACAACTATAATTAAAACCATTTGCATAGGCTGTTTGTAGATGTTTAACTGCATTTACTCTACTACCTCTATAGAGTGTAGATGTATCTGTCAGAAACGGATTTCCACCTAATTTCTTTATGTATCTTACTAACTCCCTGACCCAGATAGGAGAGATAAATGCAAGATTGCCCATCTCTCCAAAATGAAGTTTTATAGCAATTAGGGCATTTTTAGTAATCAACTCATTTAAATTTATTTTTTTTAATAATTTATTAAATTTAGCAAATGAATTCTCACCAAAACTTGCCCGCATATTCATAAAAAAGACTTTGGGATAGTTCATTTTATCGTTTTTCCTATGATTTCTTTCGGATATTTATTTGTAAGCATCCATAGAAAATTGAAATTGGAAATTAGAAATTAGGCTTTTACTTCTCTCCCTAATTTCTAATTTCCAATTTCAACTCTCTTTTCTATCCGCAAGCTTTCAAACAAAAGTGAACCGTCCCGAAATTGGAGTTTTATTTCTCTTCCTAATTTCCAATTGCTAATTTCAATCCGCAAGTTTTCACATTAAAGAGAACCGTTCCAAGATATTACTGTCTGCCATAACTATTATCTCTTATTTCCACCATTTTTTGGGTTTAATCTTATCTACTCTTTCTATAAGTTTATCTGCCATCTTGGTAATACTTTTAGATATATTACTTTTTGGAGATTTAATAATAAAAGGTACTCCTTCATTTACCGATGGGATAGCTACACAGCCATTACTGGGTATTAACTCCATAATAGGCGATGCCAGTGCTTCTTTTACCTGTGCTATCGTAATGCCCATTTTGGTATTAGCGCGATTGACAACTATCTTCACCTTAGGACCAAATCCAAGTTTTTCCATTACCTCTAACGCTAACTTTGCATTTTTAATAGTAGGAATATCTAATGTAAGTAATAAAACAATTACATCCGCCGCACTTAATGCTACTAAGACAGGCTCAGATAGAATTCGACTACAGTCAATAATTGTATAATTGTATTTGCGTCTAATCAGGTCTAAAATCTTTTCTATATGCTCTCCCTTTACTAACTCTGCCTCCTCTGGTTTTAGAGGTGCAGGCAATACCGCTAATTTATCACGATATTTAATCAAGTATGATTCCAATAATTCCTCATCTATATTGCCTAATTCATTAATCTCTTTAGATAGTCCAGTAATGGTTTTAGCAGGAGTCAAATTAAGCATAATAGCTACATCACCAAATTGTAAATCAAGGTCTATGAGTGCTACCTTTTTATTTTTTTGATTCAGGTACTCTGCCATAAATACTGCTAAATTAGTACTTACTAAAGTTCTTCCTACACCACCTTTAGCACCAAACATAGCAATTATTTTGGACTTAACTACCAGAACAGGAGTGGTTATAGTCTCCAAGCTTTGGCGTTTCTGACTATTTATCTCAAAAAGCTCTACTATTACCTTATGTAACTCAAGTTGGTCTACCGGCTGAACTAAAAAAGAGCGTACTCCTCCTACCATAGCCTTTTTTAATTCATCCTGGGTTAGTGAATGCTCACTTATAATTATCACACTTGATACTGGGAATGTATAAGCTATTCTACATGCCGCATCTACTCCTCCAATGTCCTTTAAATTAGTACTCATCAGAACAATATCCGGTGATAATTTAGCAGTTAATATTTCTACATCCTTAAAACTTTCTGCTTCACCTGCTATCTCTATTTCTTTATCTCTCAAAATAGGTTTTGATTCCGGAGGCACTTGAAATAATAACTTTTTTAATCCTATACGCGTATTTAAATTAGCCTCAGCTACTAATATTTTTATGGTTTGTGCCATATTTATTCCTTTGTAATCTTCTTTGCAGATTCATTGATTGTAGAAAGTTTCTCTTCTATATCTCCCAATGCACTACTTTTGATAATTTCGGGTGTAATAATAACTATTAATTCAGTCTCGTCTTCTTTAATATCCTTATAAGAAAACAAAGCCCCTAAAATAGGTATTTTACCCATAAATGGCACTCTTTTAAGGATAGTACTTTTTTTAACCTCTGTTAATCCACTTAAGATTACTGTATCTTTAGTTTTAATATTGACTTCTGTGGCTACCCTCTTTGAAGTCATAGCTGGTACTCCATTAACCGTATGGTCCCAATCAGGTCCTGATATAGAAGTATCAATTTTAAGGTTGATATTATTATCCATATCAGCTATTGGCGTGATATTAAGCTGAACGCCGTAGTCAATCCATTCAACTCCACTACTTGTAGTCTGATTAGCCTGAGTAGTAGTAACTGGAATAGGTAATTTACCTCCCACATTTACATATGCCTCTTTACCACTTAAAGTCAGCAGATTTGGAGAAGATAATGTTTTAGCTTTACCGTTTTCTTTTAGTGCCTTTAATTTAAAATCAAGCTCTCGCAAGAAATGTGAACCTTGCTGCGTTAACCCAATTGTTACTCCTTCCCCTAACTCTTTTGTGTACATTCCGTAATCTTGATTATGGTGTTTACCTTTTGCATTCCACTGTGTCCCTAATTCCAACCAATCTTTTGTACTTATATCTATCACCTGTAAATTGACTAATATCTGAAGAGGTTCCTGGACTTCAATAAGATTTATCACCCAATCATTAAATGCCTTAGCTAATTTCTCTGCCTCTTCTTTTTCATGTTGAGTTTTAACTATACCTTTTAACACTAAAGATTTACCAACAAAAGAGGCAGTAATATTTTCTAACCCTTCTATCTTAGATATTTCCTGTAGTGGGAACTTCTTTTCTATTACTCGGATGGTATGTTTTTTAAGTATCTTTTTTGCCCAGACATGTAATGATGTTACTCCTTCCTGTATACCATTAATCAGTATTTCGTCAGGAGATACTACTACAGCATCGGCTATCTTAGGATTTCCAATAGCAATTTTCTCTAAATTAGGGATACATAAGACCATCGAATCTCCTACTTCAATTACCCACTCTTCTGCAAAAGCAGAGAGTGGCATAAGGAATAAAATAAGGAATAAAATAATAATTCCTAAAAATAAATATCTTTTCATTTCTATCTCCTAAAAAATCTGATATTGTTCCTAATTTTATCTTGCCCCTACTTTAACTAAAATTTGTGCTAAAGAGTCAAATCCTTTTGTTTCAATCTCTGCAAGAGTCTGGAATCCTTTTCTCTGCCCTTCTTCTAACTTCACAAGAGTCTGTTCGAGAACTCTAAAGTCTTTTCTTTGCCCTTCCTCTATTTTTGCCAATATCTCTGCTTCCTCCTGCTGAATCTCCAATGTTCTTTGCTGGGCATCCAGAATGGCATTTAAGACTTTGCTGTTTTCCTTCCTTATATCTTTTACAAACCAGACAATTGTTACTATTGCTGCACTAACAGTTATTACCGCTACCAACCATTCAATATTTCTAAAACCTCCCCTCTTTTAAAATGAACCCTTTCCATTTTTTTCATTAAGATTACATCAACTTATATGATTTTAGATGTTTACTCAACTATTCAAATTTCCTCACCTTTCTTCCTCTTTACCTCCATTCTAACACTGCTGTTTCCTTTTTAGTTCCTTTGTAAACATCTATATGTTTAATAACTTCCGCCTCAACAGTTGGTGTACCTGTTTTAACGACAATCCCTTCTTTAGGCTTTTCTTTTGGCAGACCAAGTACATCAGGTGGTGTAGCCCCCGGTGTCCAAACCCATGCTTTAGAGGTAGGATGTCGAAGAGATAATCTAAGTTTTGATGCCTTATCTGCCCCTAATGCTAATCTTTCTGCCTCATTGGGATAAATAGCTAAAGTAACGGTATCAAAAGATACTGGTGGTCGGTCTTCAGAAGAGGTTTTCTTAGGCATATATTGTTGCCCAGTAGCTAAAACTATTGCCTCTTGCACAATGGTTTTGGTAATCAAATTACCTGCAAAATCTGATTCAAATGTCCCAATCACATCAACTATATCTCCTGGTGTAACTAAATATGAAATAGCTCCTGGATTATCAATAAGTATAGTAATCGCCCTTCTTCCTGGTGGTACAACATAAGCAAGTCTGCCAACACCAAAGTAGATATACGAGGATAAGATAGGTGAGTTAGGTTGAATATTTACCTTTGCTATACTGCCCACAACTCCTGATAAAGAGGTAATTGCCTCTTTTGATACAGTTTCAGGCTCTAATTTTTTTAATGTCACCATTGAAGAATCAATTACAGTTTGTGCAGGAATTTCACCAACTGCAAAAACCACATCTACCTTTTTGGGTTCTGGGATAGCTTCTTCACTCACAACAGGAGGTTTTTCCTCCAATGTCCTGAAATAAAAAAACACTAAAATACATGTAGCCAATCCCAGTATAATTCCAATAACTATAAGTCGTACACCCATCATTTTCTCCTAAAATTAAAAAAATGAAAGAATAAAGTCTAAACACCAATCATTTGGGAGTTAATTCTTTTAGAATTTCGGGGACGGTTCATTTTCAGACAATTTCTTCTGAAAATGTAAAATGCGACGCAGATTTTCGCAGATGAACAGGATTAAAATTAACTCTTTATTATTGTATTCCTATATTTATTTCCTTAGTGTTTCTTGATGTCTTTAGTGCTTTAGTGTTTTTTTCTTCAAAATCTTGTAAATCCTGTTAATCCTGTAAATCTGCGTCCTATTAATTTTCATCGTGCTTTGTGTCCCAAAGAGGCATGTATGTTTCCTATTAGAATTTTCCCCACGCTATTAAAATTGCAATGCTCCTGAATATGTTTAACTAATATTTACTATATCATAAATAGGCAAAGCTTGTCAAGTTTTTTTACTTTTGAGTTGCAGATAATACCAATTCTAAGTTTCTTCTTATCTCCATAGAATTTGGAGTAATTGACAATGCCTTTTGTAATGTAGCAACAGCCTCTTCTTGCCTGCCTGTAAGATGATAGCACAAGCCTAAAATATTAAGTAAGTTAGTATCTTGCGGGGCAATTTTTATTCCTTTTTTTAAATGCACCAATGCCTCATGGTAGTTTTTTTGATAATAATAACTTAATCCTAAATTGTAATAAAGGTCTGAGCTCTTAGAATTTTTCTTAATAGCCTTTTCCAAGACCTCAATTGCCTTATCAAAATCCCCTTTTGAATTATAAACCGAGGCTAATGCCGCTTGATAGGAAGCATTCTTGGGGTCAATCTTAATCGCCATATTCAACTCATCCAATGCCTCCTCTATCCTACCGGCTAATTGATGTCTTTGCCCTAATTCTGCATGATAATAACTATAAACTAACATCACCTCATCTGCCCAGACATCTTTATAGATTCTCTTGTCAAACACCCCGCGGTAATTATACTTAAATTTATCACCCAATACCTCTTGCCCCTTTAATTTATTAATAATTCCCTCTTTAACCATAGGAGGTGGACTAATCTCTTCTTTTTGTGTTAAGAAATCATGAGTAAAATAAATATGATGTGTATCTTTATTGTTATAAATGATGTTATCAAATATCCGTGTATGTCTTTCCTTTAAACTACAGGTAACCGCTACATCAGGATAGAGTTTCAGTAGCCTTTCCACAAACCAGTCCCGTGTTAAAAAGAGTACTGTAAAAACCGGCACATCCATCATTTGTTGCTCAACATACTGTAAATACCACAAAGGGAAAACATTGTAATCCACTTGATTAAACAAAATTGAGTTTTTAGGTAATTGATTTAAGATGTTTTTACCATAATCATGTGCAAAATGATACCGACTCATGTCCGAATGATAATAGTGGCTTGCACAGGTTATTATAGGAAAAAGCAAAATAACCCAGGGAAGGAAAGGTTTTGCTTGTTTAAATCTCATAAGAAAATAGTCAATTATACCTGCTATCCCAAACCCCATAAGAATAGTTAATACAATATAAGAAGGCATGTGGTAGGATTCATGGTCTATTAATCCAAAGATTACCTTTTGAAAGCCAAGCGAATAGACAGTATTTACAAAAAAGATTAACCCTAAAAAGATGAGTAATTTCAAACTCCTCTTATAAAGAATAAATATACCCAATAGACTTAAAATTCCAAAATAAAGTGTAAATTGGTGTATTAGGAGCCAGAGATGGTGTTTGATGGTTTCCAGAAGTTGAGGGACAGAGGCAGAAAACATTGTTTCTTTATATATCTTACCAGTAATCAATCTGACAAAATTTTCAAAGGTAACAGGATTTCCCCAATCAATCAACGGTGCTTGAAATCCCCTTATCGGCAGATAGATATAAGGAATAAGCCCTATAAATAAAAATAGTATCATCTTACCTAATACCTTTGGCTTTTCAAATAAAAGAATCTTACGGTCTGTAATCCATAAGAAATATAAAATAGCAGGAGCCAATAGCACAATAAGTAGGTGATTAGTCAACCCTAATCCATAGACAAATGCTGATAGATAGAGCATACTATCCTTTTTCTGCCCCTTCCATGCTAATAGACCTAAGATAGTAGCGGATGAAAAGAAGGCATAGAGTGAATAAACCTCTGCAATAACACATACCTTCCATAAAGTCGATGAGAAGGCAAAAATCAAAGAAGCAGTCACCGCCACTACTATTTGAGACCTTAATTTTATTAGAATAAAGTAAACCATCATAATGGTCAATGCACCCAATATACCAGAGAGTAAATTTACACGCATGGCAATATTAGCAAGTGGTAAATATGTAAGTAGATGACCAAGTAAAGTCCAGGTGGGATAACCAGTAGGATGAGTAATACCAAGTGTAGCAGCACAGGTGATAAACTCACCACTATCACTAAAGGTAACTGTCGGGGCAACGGTTTTTAGATACACAAAAAATGAGATTAAAAAAACCACTACCCCTACCAAAGAATCCCTTTCACTAATAGTGCTAATTTCTATTTCTTTGCTGGTTACTTTCCTCTTTTTCTTAAGCTCTTTTATCTTTTTTTGCTTTGTAGTCTTTGCCTTCTTCCCCAAAATCTTAACTCTCCTTTCTCTGCTTTACATTCAATACTTCTACTACTCCAGTAACCTCATCTACTACTATCCGAAAATCTTCAACAAAAATTTCTCCTCCACTTGAAATACCTTTAGGATAGAAAGTTACTGAATCTATTTCTGTCTGAAAAGAAATCTCCTGCGGTATAAAAAGGGTCTTCCCTTCCCTTCCTTTTAATCGGACATAATCATCATTTGTTTTTTTAGTTATCCAGCAGGATTTTTCTTTCTCATTGCAATTTACTTTGTAATTAGCCCCATGAATCACCGCCTGTCCTCGAGCATAGTTAAGTAATGCACATATCTGGCGTACAGTTGACCTCACTTTTATATTTGATAATATTTTACCTGAATTAGGTAATGCCAAGGCGCAAATTGAGGCTATAATGATAATAACTGCAATTAATTCTATTAATGTAAATCCTTTATTATTCATCCTAAAATCTTTCCATCTTCCATTATAACCTTTCCACCAACTATTGTCATATCAGCTTTTCCTTGTAACTTCCAGCCGTCAAATGGGCAATTGCGTGCCTTTGATTCAAATTTATTTACATCCACTGTCCACTCTTTATTCAAATCAATAATAGTAATATCAGCCCTTTTGCCAGCTTTTAATTCCCCAACATCTAAATTTAAAACATTGGCTGGGTTGATAGTAAGCTTAGCCATAGCCTCTGATAACGAAAGTATCCCTTTATTGACTAATTGTGAAATAACTAAACCAAGAGTTGTTTCCAAACCGATTACCCCAAATGGTGCTAATTTATATTCTTGTGCTTTTTCCTCAAGGGTATGCGGTGCATGGTCTGATGCAATAACATCTATCGTCCCATCTTGTAATCCTTCTTTAATAGCCTCTATATCTTCTTGTGAGCGTAGAGGCGGCTTCATCTTGGTATTAGGATTAAGACTTAAAACTGCTTCATCTGTCAAGGTAAAATGGTGTGGTGTTACTTCACAGGTAACCTTCACCCCTCTTTTCTTAGCCTCACGAACTAATTCTACGCTCCTTTTAGTACTTACATGAGCAATATGAAGTGTTGTTTGAGTAAGTTCAGCTAATGCTATATTGCGGGCAACCATAGTCTCCTCAGCAGATTTAGGTATCCCTGGTAATTTTAAAGTAGTAGCGTAATATCCTTCATTCATTACCCCATTTTTAGAAATGTTGGTATCTTCACAATGAGAAATAAATGGTATATTAAAGTTTTTAGTCGCCTCTAATATTTTTCGCACAAAGTCAGCATCCATTACCGGATATCCATCATCAGAAATAGCACAGACGCCACTTTTAATTAGCTCATCAATATTTACCATTTCTCGATGCACTAATCCTTTTGATACCGCACCAATAGGAACTACATTAACAACTACTTTCTTTTTCAGGATATAGTGAACAATGGTTGGATTATCGATTGGTGGTTTAGTATTGGGCATACAGGCAATAGTCGTAAATCCACCTGCTATCGCTGCCTTTGTGCCTGTAGCAATAGTCTCTTTCTCTTCCTCTCCTGGCTCTCTCAAATGGGTATGAATATCAATAAGACCTGGAGTAACTATTTTATCAGCGGCATCGATTACCTTGATATTTGATATTTGATATTTGATATTTGATATTTCTTTAATCTTACCATTTTCAATTAAAATATCTGCTATTTCATCAAAGCCACTAAACGGGTCAATAACCCTACCATTTTTAATTAACAGATTCATTCTATTTATTGATTATACCAAACTCTTTCATTAAATGCAATAAAAAATTCGACCTGTACGGTTAAGTTCGCTAATGAAAATGAAGCTTTCATCTCACACTACAAGAAAGATAGAAACTGATAGAAATATAATGGAAATTTATAGAAATTGATTGAAATTGGTAGTAAAAAACAATGAATTTCCATAAATTTTTGCTTCGCAACATTCTTCGAATTCTACCAATTTCAATTTATTTC
>JBFMDD010000256.1:0-2543 GCA_040754115.1 bacterium | reverse complement strand
TAGAAAGAGAACTAGAAGAAGCAGAATGGATTTTTAGACAAAGACTTTTAGATATCCAAAATAAAAATTTAGAAAACCCACCTTCTTTAAAAGCAAGAACAAGCAACATTCCTAGAAATATAAGCCCAAGTCTTATAAATGGTTCTTGCCAAATGCAAATTGGTCTGAGTCGTTATTTACATTTAACAGGCAGAGATATTCTACCTTACATTGCTGCTCTTTTCGGTACATACTTTGACGGTTATGTAAAAAAATGGTTACATGTATTGGCAGGTAAAGAATCAAGACCTGATGTAAATTTAGCTAACCCTGTAAAATTAGCTTGGAGTTTGGGTGGGTACATGACAACACGGTTAAAAAATGAGGCAGGGTTTTCTGTAAACGGAATGCAAGCGCCTGACATGTACAGCAGAAGTGTTCCTATGATGAGAATGCTTCAGGAATTTTTAAGAGAAACTAGCGGGATAAGCCTAGCGGAGTGTTGGATTAGGGGAAGATGGGTAGATGCGGTTTTTCCCCAAGGAAATTTAATAAGTGGCAGAACTGACATTATAGGAGTAGATTGTAAAGGAAGAGGCTTTATTATAGAAACCAAAAAGACTACAACGCAACAAAATTCTACACCACCCTATCATGCTGACATAAGACAAGCGATGTTCTATGCAACATTTCTTAATATGTTCCTACCTAGGTATTTGACAGATGCAGGAATAAACATTATGGCAACAACTGGTATATTTTATCTTCCGTCGGGAAACTATTTTGAATATCCTGTTACCCCTGAAGCAACTAACGGATTGAAAGAATATATTCGTGGTAGAGTTATTTCACTAGATTTGTTATATGAAGCTAGACGTCTAAGAAGAACTCTATCTCCATTATGTAACACATGCAGTTATAGAGTACCTTGTTTGTCGCCAGATAGGTATTTAGATGATTTAATAAAAAATGATGATCCTGCTGCTAAAGACATTAGATTATGGGAAACACTTTATAATGGTCGAGATAATGCAGAAAAAAGGGCCAGAGAATTGGGTTATTCGTCTTTATACCCGCATTAATTTTAGTGATTCTGTGAAATAAAGTAGGAAATTTTATTAATATGAAAACCGAATTATCATTATGAAATGTCCTAAATGTAGTTCTAGTGACTATTGGAAGAATGGAATCAAAGAAAATGGCGAACAACTGTTCAAATGTAAGGATTGTTTCTTTCAATTCACAAAGAGATCACAAAAAGATTATCTAAGAATGCGTTTTCCTTCTGATATTATCAAATATGCTCAGAAACTAGTCTTTTATTATGGACTATCCACATGGAAGGCTTCTGCATTATTCAAAGATTTAGGTGTTGATGTATCGAATAAGGCTATTCACATATGGACATATGAAAAGAATATCGAAGATGCTAAGAAAGAATTCAACAAAGAATTGACGGGTATATGGTATTGTGATGAAACCTTTGTAAAGGTCAAGGGCAAAACAGGATATTTATGGGTAGTCAAAGATTCTAGTAACAATGTGATCGTTCTTTATCTGTCAAAGAGAAGAACCTCAAAAGCTGCTAAGAAAGCATTACGTCTAGCATACGAGAGGGCCGGATTTAAACCGCATACCATTATAACTGACGGTTATTCTTCATACCCATCTGCTATTAGGAAAGTTTTTCCGAAAGCGGAGCATATTCAATCTGGTATTAAAGGGATAAACGAAGATCATCTCTTTAGTACGAATGTGGTAGAAGGATACAATAGCAAAATTAAGACAATGTATCATACAAGAAGAGGTTTCAAGAGTTGGAAAAACGCAGCTAATTACTTTTCCAAGTTTGAATTGTATAATTGTTTTATGAATAACGAAGAATTAGACATGATTAAACCTTGTTCTATTCCTACTTAATTACATAGAATCTTTATGACAACCTTGCAACCTTCTTTAGCAAATAACAATGCAGTTGCTCTACCTATACCACGACTAGAACCAGTAATTAAGAACCAGTAATTATGGCAACTTTATCTTTCAGTCTCATTTTAAATCTTGAATAATATTTAGACAATAAAATTAAAAAACAATTTAATCTTTAAGCATTTTTACAAAATTTGTTATTGTTCCGCTTAATCCGTAATCAGCATCGTTTGGAACAGATAAAGCTCTATTATATTCATTATCACCAATTTCTTCTCTTAACCATTTTTCATTAACTCTCACCAGAAGAGTAGCATTATCAGGAGTTGACATTTCTGGGTGTGGTTGAACACCATAAACTATTGAGCCGTTTGGTAGAACTATTCTATAAACATGTATAAAACCATTTCTTTCAGCTAAAACAGAAGAGTCTAAATTACTAGGCAAAGAAGCAACATAATCCTGATGTAAATGAGCACCGTAAAATATAGTGTTCATCTTACCAAACAATCTATCTTCTTTTCCTTCTGCCGTCAGTGTATGCGACAAATAACCTGCTTCTGTTTTTTCTAAACGACCTATTGTTCCACCATGGATAAATGCTAATAATTGAGCAGTAAAACAAATTCCGTATATTG
>JBFMDD010000255.1:0-3454 GCA_040754115.1 bacterium | reverse complement strand
AAACAATAAATTCCCATAAATTCTATTAGTTTCTACTAATTTCAATTTTTTTAATAATATCCCTTTATCTCCTTTATTTCCATATCTGGTTTTTTTACACAGGTCTAAAGTTAACTGCACAGGTGGAAATTTTTGACATTACCATATATTGTTTTTCTTATCTTGGCAGTATTATAACAATATGTTATCATTTTTTCAAGAAAATTTATTGACAAAACACATTTATTGGCATATAATTAAAGGTTAATTGAATTATGAGTATTTTAGTAGTAGGGACTTTAGCATTAGATTCAGTAAAAACACCTTTTGGGAAGGTAACAGATGCATTAGGTGGGTCAGCAACATATTTCTCCTTAGCAGCAAGTATTTTCACCAAGGTAAATTTAGTTGGAGTAGTTGGAATGGACTTCCCGGATGAATATGTTTCATTTTTAGAAAAAAGAGGGATTGATTTAGAAGGGTTGCAAAAGAAAGAAGGGAAAACATTCCGTTGGGAAGGAGAATATCATTATGATTTAAATGAAGCTATTACTCTGGATACTCAATTAAATGTCCTTGAAGGATTTTCTCCTATAATTCCTTTACAATATCAGGATACTGATTTTATCTTCTTAGCTAATATTGACCCGGAACTACAATTAAATGTATTAGAGCAATTGCGGGCACCAAAATTAGTGGTAGCGGATACAATGAATTTCTGGATTGAACGGAAAATAAACGCCTTACTACAGGTGTTAAAAAAGATTGATATAGCTATATTAAATGATGCGGAGGCAAGACAACTAACGAATGAGCCTAATTTAATAAATGCGGCTAAAAAATTACTCTCTTTAGGTCCTAAACGAATCATCATTAAAAAAGGAGAACATGGCTCATTGATGATTTCAAAATTAAGGTTTTTCTCTGCTCCTGCTTACCCATTAGAATCTATCTTTGATCCAACAGGTGCTGGAGACTCATTTGCTGGTGGATTTCTTGGTTACCTGGCTTCACACAAAAATTTAAAAGAGCCTGAAATGAAAAAAGCTATTATTTATGGTACTACAGTTGCATCTTTTACAGTAGAGGATTTCAGTATTAATAGATTAATTAATCTAAATAAGGATGAGATAAAAAAAAGATATCTTCAAATTAAACAAATTACTCGTTTTTAAGGGGAGAGATGATGAGAATAAAAGCACTAAATAAAAATGAAATTTCAGCGGTTGAAGAGTTTAAGAATATTTTGCTTAAAACTTTTTCAGATAATATTGAGATGATTAAACTATATGGCTCTAAGGGACGAGGAAATTATCATACAGAGTCAGATATTGATATTTTTGTATTAGTTAATAAAGGAGATTGGAGACTTAGAGATAAAATGGTAGATATTTCTTCTGATTTGCTTCTTAAATATGAGGTGCTACTCTCACCATCAGTAGTAAATAAACAAGAGTATGAGAATATGAAAAGATTGGGAATAACTTATATAAAAAATGTTGAGAAGGAAGGAATAGATGTATGGAAAAAGAAACACTAAAAGAACTGATAAATATGGAACTTCAAAAATGTGATGAATGTTTTACAGCCTCTGCTTTGTCATTAGAAAAGGAATTATATAATAGTTCAGTATCTTCTGCATATTATTCAGTTCTTCATGCAGCTAAAGCTGTATTGTTATCTCAAAATATTGAAGCATTTACTCATAATGGTATCAGCAGTAAGTTTGCACTTAATTTTGTTAAAAAAGGTATATTTGATAAGCGGTTTAGTAGATTATTTGGTAGATTAAGAAAGGCACGAGAAGATGGGGAGTATAAAACAGTTATCATTTACACAAAACAAGAAGCATCATTACGGATTGAAGAAGCCAGGGAATTTATAAAAGAAATGAAGGCTTTCTTGAAAGACTATATTAATTAAACTAAAACAAGGATGAGGAAATGAAAAAATCACTGGTAAATATTGGCTTATTGGGATTTGGAACTATTGGTAGTGGGGTAGTTAAAGTACTTCAAGAAAAGGCAAAATTATTTGAAGAACACTTAGGGTTAAAACTAATTCTAAAAAAGATTGTAGACAAAGATATTACTACTAAAAGAGATGTAGAGGTTGACCCATCAATTTTAAGTACAAATGCTGAAGATATACTAAAAGATACAGAGGTTGATGTAGTAATTGAATTAATTGGTGGTTATGAACCTGCAAGAACCTTTATTTTAACTGCATTACGACAAGGAAAGAGTGTAGTAACTGCAAATAAAGCCCTTTTGGCTAAGTACTGGCAGGAAATATTTCTAACAGCAAATGAATCTGGTACTAAGGTATATTTTGAGGCATCAGTAGGTGGGGGAATACCTATTATCTCCTCTATTCGTGAAGGTTTAGTAGCTAATGAAATTAAAGCAATATTTGGCATTATTAACGGTACCTGTAATTACATTCTGACAAAGATGGAGGAAGAAGATAAGGAATTTAATCAAGCATTAAAAGAGGCAAAAAATTCAGGATACGCGGAGGCAAACCCGACATTAGACATAGAAGGAGAAGATACCTCCCATAAATTAGCCATTCTTGCCTCACTTGCCTTTGACCAGTGGGTAAGTGATGAAAAAATATACACAGAGGGAATTACAAAGATTACTAAAAAAGATATTCTTTATGCTAAAGAATTAGGTTATGCAATTAAATTGTTAGGTATTGCTAAGGTAGTCAAAGATGAAATAGAGGTAAGAGTTCATCCTACTATGATTCCTAAGTTCCATCTACTATCTGCAGTAAAGGGGGTATATAATGCTATTTATATTGTAGGAGATTTGACAGGAGCACTTATATTTTATGGTCAAGGAGCTGGGAAGTTACCAACTTCATCCGCAGTCATAAGTGATCTTATAAATTTAATTCACCAATTAGATAATAAAGAAAATCTTTACCCCATTCCAGCAGATAAATTAAAGATAAGAAATATGGAAGAGGTAAAATCAAAATATTACATAAGATTTTCAGCACTTGATAAACCTGGTGTATTAGCTGCTATATCAGGTATATTAGGGGAGTATAAGATTAGTATTGCATCTGTCATTCAAAAAGAACGAGGGGAAGTTGTTCCAATCATCATGCTTACTCATGAAGCAAAAGAGGGTAACCTGAAAAATGCACTTAAAAAGATTGATAAATTAGATACGATTAAAGACAAAAGCCTGGTCATTCGAGTTGAGGAAATGGAGTAAAGAAATTAAACCACGAATGGACACGAATGAACTCAAAGATAATCTAATCAAAAATCTTCAACCTGTATGGTTAAGTTCGCTAATGAAAATGAAACTTTCATCTCACACTACAAGAAAAATAGAAACTGATAGAAATATAATGGAAATTTATAGAAATTGATTGAAATTGGTAGTAAAAAACAATGAATTTCCATAAATTTCTACCAATTTCAATTTATTTCTATCTTGCATTGTGTGATTTAACT
>JBFMDD010000254.1:0-4401 GCA_040754115.1 bacterium | reverse complement strand
TCTTCACTTCTTTCCCCAATTTCTAATTTCATATCCATTTTTTAACCGCAAGCTTTCACGCTAAAGTGAACCGTCTCTAAAATCGCAATTTGTAACGGTGTTGAGTATATATACTATTTTACACCATTTTCATTACTCTGTCAACAATATTTTCAAACAAGAAAATAAAATAGTTGACAAAGAAGATATTTAATATTATACTGGACACTGCCATTAACTGAGATATTTAGGGACGGTTTATTTTCATCGTTTTCCCTGTGATTTCTTTTGGAAATTAGAAATTGGAAATTAGGTCTTCACTTCGTTCCCCAATTTCTAATTTCATATCCATTTTTTAACCGCAAGCTTTCACGCTAAAGTGAGCCGTCTCTAAAATCGCAATTTGTAACAGTGTTGAGTATACAATATCTCAAAATAGGAGTGAAAAATGTCAATATTAATAATTGGAGCATCAGGATTTGTAGGTAGTTTTTTGTACGAGATTTTAGCAAAAGAAGATGAAGTTATTGGAACATTCTACCCTCGAGAATCAGAGGTCAAAGGATTTCAATACTTAGATATTACAGACAGAAAATCTGTTGAGGTATTAATTAGAGAAATAAAACCTCATGTGATTATTCTTACCGCAGCACTTACTTATGTAGAGTATTGTGAAGACCATCAAAAAGAGGCTTTTGATATAAATGTTTTGGGAACAACAAATGTGGTTTTGATGGCTAAAGAAGTTAATGCAAAACTTGTCTTTTTCTCAACAGAATATGTCTTTGATGGTAAAAAAGGTCCTTATTCAGAAATTGACCTGCCTAATCCAATCAGTTATTATGGCAAAACAAAATTAGAAGGTGAAAGAGTAATTATAGACAATTTAAATGATTATTTAATTATTAGGACTACTGTTGTTTATGGGTATGAAAAAGATGGTAAGAACTTTATTATGCAACTTATTCAAAAAAACAAAGATAGACAAGTGATGAATGTTCCTTTAGATCAGTATGGAAGTCCTACATTTAGAGATAATCTGGTGGCGGCAACGATTGAGTTGATTCAGAAAGATAAAAGAGGTATTTACAATGTAGTTGGCTCAGAGGTGATGAATAGGTTTGATTTTTCTGTTCTTGCAGCAGAGATTTTGGGGTTAGACAAAAGTTTGATAATTCCTAAGACAACTTCGGAGTTAGGGCAAAGGGCGCCACGACCATTGAATGCAGGACTTAAGATTGATAAGGTAAAACAGGAAATTGAAACTAAGTTATTATCTCCAAAAGAGGGGTTAGAGATATTAAAAGCTCAATTGGTAAAAAAGAAGATTTTATAAATTAAATTGAATAAAGAAATCCTTGATTGTGTAACATCAAAAAATAGGTAACCGTTCAGGGTGTAATGAAGGGAAAAGGGGAAATACTGGGGAAAATGGGAAATTTATTTTAATGTATGGAATTTGAAAGTTTCCTTAGAGTAGAGAAAAGAAACTATCTGTGAATCACTTTCTACTTGCTACTCTCTATTATGGAGTGCGGTAGCTTGCTACCGCTTTTACTTCAAAAGCAACACTCTGGTCTGCAAAGCGAGAGCAAGCTCTCGCACTCCAAAGTCCGCCAAAGGAGCTAAGTTCAAATAAAATTCTTTAATATTTTTCCCCTTTTTCCCTACTTTTCCATTTTTCCTTACTTACACCTGAACGATTACAAAAATAGATGGGGTTATGAAAAAAAACTTTTTTTTAAAAAATTTATTAAAAAACACTTGACAAAAAATAGGAGAAGTGCTATAATATAATTAAAAATGGATGTTCTTTGAAAACTGAATAGGAGTTTTAACCTTAAGTAGAATAAAAAGAGGAAAAAAATTTTAATGGAGAGTTTGATCCTGGCTCAGAATTAACGCTGGCGGCGTGCCTAACACATGCAAGTCGAACGAACTAACTTAAGAGGTATGGGAGTTAGAGCGAAGGGTATTTAATGTCCGGAACTCATTATCCTATACCTTGTGTTAGTTAGTGGCGAATGGGTGAGTAATGAGTAGATAATTTGCCTTAAAGACTGCGATAACATCTCGAAAGGGATGCTAATAGTGGATATAATTCTTAATGCAGATGTATTAAGAATGAAAGGTGGCGGAAAAATAACTTTTAGTTATTAGCTATCACTTTAAGATGAGTCTACTTCCTATTAGTTAGTTGGTAAGGTAAGAGCTTACCAAGACGATGATGGGTAGCCGACCTGAGAGGGTGTACGGCCACACTGGAACTGAGACACGGTCCAGACTCCTACGGGAGGCAGCAGTGAGGAATTTTGCGCAATGGGCGAAAGCCTGACGCAGCGACGCCGCGTGGGTGATGAAGGTTTTCGGATCGTAAAGCCCTTTCAGACAGGACGAAAAGTAGGAAGATGAATAATTTTCCTACGATGACGGTACTGTCAGAAGAAGCCTCGGCCAACTACGTGCCAGCAGCCGCGGTAATACGTATGAGGCAAGCGTTATTCGGAATCACTGGGCGTAAAGGGCGTGTAGGTGGTAAGTATAAGTCAAAGGTGAAATCTTAGAGCTTAACTGTGAAATTGCCTTTGAAACTGTCTTACTTGAGTACAGAAGAGGAGAGCGGAATTCCCGGTGTAGCGGTGAAATGTGTAGATATCGGGAAGAATACCGGTGGCGAAGGCGGCTCTCTGGTCTGATACTGACACTGAGGCGCGAAAGCTAGGGGAGCAAACGGGATTAGATACCCCGGTAGTCCTAGCCATAAACGTTGACCATTAGGTGTGGGAAGTATCGATCCTTTCCGTGCCGAAGTTAACACATTAAATGGTCCGCCTGGGAAGTACGGCCGCAAGGTTGAAACTCAAAGGAATTGACGGGGGCCCGCACAAGCGGTGGAGCATGTGGTTCAATTCGACGCAACGCGAAGAACCTCACCGGGATTTGACATGCTGATGGTAACAACCCGAAAGGGAAGTGACCTGGGGTTTCCTAGGAGTCAGCACAGGTGCTGCATGGTTGTCGTCAGCTCGTGTCGTGAGATGTTGGGTTAAGTCCCGCAACGAGCGTAACCCTTACTCTTAGTTGCCATCAGGTTATGCTGGGCACTCTAAAAGGACTGCCAGTGATAAACTGGAGGAAGGTGGGGATGACGTCAAATCCTCATGGCCTTTATGTTCCGGGCTACACACGTGCTACAATGGCCGGTACAGAGGGTTGCCAACCCGCGAGGGGGAGCCAATCCCAAAAAGCCGGTCCCAGTTCGGATTGAAGGCTGCAATTCGCCTTCATGAAGTCGGAATCGCTAGTAACCGCGAATCAGCAGGTCGCGGTGAATACGTTCCCGGGCCTTGTACACACCGCCCGTCACACCACGAAAGTCAGTTATACCTGAAGCCGATGGGCTAACCTTTCAAGGAGGCAGTCGTCGAAGGTAAAGCTGGTAATTGGGGTGAAGTCGTAACAAGGTAGCCGTACCGGAAGGTGCGGCTGGATCACCTCCTTTCGAGGGAGTTTAATCAAAATTCCAAAACCCAATTGACCTACTTGAGCATTAGCTCCTATTCAGTTTTGAAAAAATAATAAAAGAGAAGGATTTAACCACAGAGAACACAGAGAAAGAAGAATTATTATGCTTTCTTCGGTATACTTTGTTTAATTCTCTGTGTGCGCTGTGGTTCATTTTTTTTATACATAATAAAGTAATGAACAAAGTCAAACTTTATAAGGAAAGAATGACGCTATAAGCCAAAAGAGTAATTCGAGAAACGGGGTGGACACAAGGAAAATTAATGGGACGCAGATGAAGAAGTAACACACCACTCACTCTCTTTATTAAGGGAGAAGAGGTTGTTACCTACAAATTATTTTTATTATGTGTGTTTATCTGTGTTCATCTGTGGCTAAAGAAGATTATTGTTTGGGCTTATAGCTCAGGTGGTTAGAGCGCACGCCTGATAAGCGTGAGGTCTGTGGTTCGAGTCCACATAGGCCCACCACTTTTGGTAATTGGTGAATGATAATTGGTTAAATAGTGAGGAGTGGCCGGATTTGTTTACTAAATTACCAGTTACTAATTACCAATTACTAAAAGCGGGGATGTAGCTCAGCTGGGAGAGCGCCTGCTTTGCACGCAGGAGGGCAGCGGTTCAAGCCCGCTCATCTCCACCAAAAAGTGGGAGTAATGGCTTGAAGTTAAATGAAAAACAACGCAATTTCTTAACCAGTATTTTAGAAAAAGCAAGTGTTTATATTCTTACCATAATTATTGTAGGAAATATCCTTAATAAGGAAATAACCCTGAAATCGGCAAGTAGCGGAGTAAAAAGGGGAGAGGGAGGTGAAAAAGAAGGCTATTTTGATAAATTTGGGAGAGAATTAAGGATAAGATGAAGGGAATTAGATAACGGATAGAAAAGAGATAGG